>JBJXFU010000108.1:0-10823 GCA_046155885.1 Paracoccaceae bacterium | reverse complement strand
GCCATGTCGATCGACGACAGGGTGAAATCCATGATCTCGAAGTTGGCGCGGATGTTTTCGGGCTTGGTCGACATGGTGTTCAGGCTGACCCCCTTCTGCAGGATCCAGCGCAACACGACCTGTCCGGCCGTCTTGCCGTAGCCGGCGCCGATCTCGCCGAAAAGCGGGTACTTGAACACCTCGCCGCGCGCCACCGAGGAATAGGAAGAAATCGGAATGCCCGTCTCCGTCGCCGCCGCCAGAAGCTTGTCCTGGTTCAGAAGCGGGTGGAACTCGACCTGATTGGTCACCAGCGGCGCGTCCAGGATGGCCCGCGCGTCGCGCATCATCCGCGCCGTGTAGTTCGACACGCCGACATGGTCCGCCAGCCCCCGGTCGCGCGCCTGCTGCAGAAGCCTCAGCGAGGGCGCGATCTCTTCGCCGACGGGCGGCCAGTGCAGAAGCAGGATATCGGCCCGGTCTATCCCCAGCGCCTTCAGCGAGGCCTCGACCGAGGGCAGGAAGAGGTCGGCGGTGAAGTTGGCGGGATGGACCTTGGTGGTGATGCAAAGCTCCGACCTGGCGACCCCGCACGCCGCCAGCGCCGCGCCGGTATCGGCCTCGTTGCCGTACATCTGCGCGGTGTCAAAGGCGCGATAACCGACTTCGACTGCGGCCTGAATGGCATCCGCCAGGACTTCTCCGTTCAGCGGAAAGGTTCCGAAGGCACGCTGGTGGGTCTTCTGGAAGCAGATGTTCACCGGGTCTCCTCCTGACGGAATCACGGGCGGTCTTGTGCTGGGCGGATCGGCTGAAGTACCCTCTTGATGCACGTGACGGCTGCATCTATTGTTATAACCGGTTAGTTACTTAGTTGGCAAGACCGCGGATCGGAGAGACGGCGATGGGAAAAGTTCGGACCGCGGCGGAAACGGTCGCGCAGGTCCCGGACGGGGCGGTCGTGGCGGTCAACTCCTCTTCGGGCCTGTGCTGCCCGGATGCCGTCCTCGCCGCGCTCGGCGCCCGGTTCGAAGCCACCGGAAGCCCCAAACGCCTGACCTCGATCCACCCGATCGCCGCGGGCGACATGTTCGGCACCAAGGGCGTCGATCACATCGCGCGCCCCGGCCTGCTGGCGAAGATCATCGGCGGCAGCTACCCCTCGGGCCCGACCAATGCCGAACCCCCGCTGATCTGGCAGATGATCCTGAAGGAACAGGTCGCGGCCTGGAACGTGCCCTCCGGCATCGTCTTCGACATGCTGCGCGAAGGCGCGGCGCACCGGCCCGGCGTGCTGACCAAGGTGGGCATGGAAACCTTCGTCGACCCCGACCAGGAGGGCTGCGCGATGAACGCCACGGCCCGCGCCCAGCCGCTGGTCAGGCGGGTGAAGTTCGACGGCGAGGACTGGCTGCATTTCCCGGCAATCCGTCCGGATGTGGCGATCATCCGCGCCACCACCGCCGACGAGAACGGCAACCTGACCTTCGAGCACGAAGGCGCCACGCTCGGCGCGATGGAAATGGCGCTGGCGGCCCGCAACTGCGGCGGCATCGTCATCGCGCAGGTCAAGCGGGTGGCCGCCAACGGCACCTTCCGCCCGCACGAGGTGAAGGTGCCCGGCATCCTCGTCGACATCATCGTCGAGGCGCCCGACCAGCTCCAGACCACCGCCACCGCCTACGACCCGGCGATCTCGGGCGAGCTTTTCCGCCCGCTCTCCACCTTCCGCGTGCCCGAGTTCAACCCCGCCAAGGTCATCGCCCGCCGGGTGGCGATGGAACTGAAGCCGGGCTGGGCGGTCAACATCGGCTTCGGCATCTCGGCCAACGTCCCGCGCATCCTCTTGGAGGAGGGACTGCACGGCGCCGTGACCTGGGTGATCGAACAGGGCGCCGTGGGCGGCATCCCGCTTCTCGACTTCAAGTTCGGCTGCGCCTCGAACGCCGAGGCCTTCGTCGCCAGCCCCCACCAGTTCACCTACTTCCAGGCCGGCGGCTTCGACTGCTCGCTCCTGTCGTTCCTGGAAATCGGCGCCGACGGGTCGGTGAACGTCAGCCGCCTCTCGGCCACCCCGCACCGTACCGCCGGGGCGGGCGGCTTTGTCGACATCACGGCGCGGGCGAAGCGGCTGGTCTTCTCAGGCAACTACAACGCCGGCGCGAAGATGCGTGTCGAGGACGGGCGGCTGGTGATCGACAAGGAAGGCCGCATCGCCAAGATCGTCCCCGCCGTCGATCAGGTCAGCTTCTCGGGCAAGCGCGCCGTGGCGCAGGGCCAGGACGTGACCTACGTCACCGAACGCTGCGTCATCCGGCTGACGGCGAAAGGGCTGGTTGTGACCGAAATCGCCCCCGGCCTCGACCTTGAACGCGACGTGTTGGCGCAGGCCGCCACACCCCTCGCCGTGGCCAGGGACCTCAAGCTCATGGACGCGCGCCTCTTCCGACCCGGGCCGATGGGGCTTGCCCTGTGACCGACCCACGCCTCGACCTTGCCCTTGGCGGGCCGGTCGCCCGGCTGACGATCCGCCGCGCCGAAAAGCTGAACGCGCTGGACGCCGACATGGTCGATGCGCTCCTCACCCTCTGCCGCCAGGTCGAACGCTCCGCCGCGCGGCTGCTGATCGTGACCGGCGAGGGGCAGAAGTCCTTCTGCGCGGGCGGCGACATCGCGGCGTGGTCGGGATGGAGCCCGGAGGATTTCGGCAATCACTGGGTGCGCGACGGCCACGCGGCCTTCGATGCGCTGGCCCGCCTGTCCATCCCGGTGATCGCCGTCCTCAACGGCCATACCCTGGGCGGTGGCCTCGAACTCGCCGCCTGCGCCGATCTCAGGATCGCCGAGGCGCATGTGAAGATCGGCCAGCCCGAGGCGGGACTCGGCATCATTCCCGGCTGGTCGGGCACCCAGCGCGCGGTGCGCCGCTTCGGGGCGCAGACGGTCCGCCGCATGGCGCTTTTCGGCGAGGTCTTCGGGGCCGAAGAGGCGCTCGCCCTCGGCCTTGTCGATCAGGTCGTTCCGACCGGCGGCGGGTTGGCGGCGGCGGAAGCGGTGGCCGCGCGCCTGCTGACGCGAAGCCCGACCGCGACGCGCCTTGCCAAGGCGATGATCGCGGCGGCCGAGGGCGAGGAACGCGAACGGGTGATCGAGGCGCTGGCGGGCGAAATCGCCGCCGCCTCGGCCGACCTGAAGGAAGGGCTGGCCGCCTTCCGCGAAAAGCGCAAACCTGATTTCGGAGGGAACGGCGAATGATCCGGCACATCGTGGCACTTCGGTTCAAGGCGGGAACGACCGACGCCGTGAAGCAGCGGCTTTATGCCGAGCTTCGCGGCCTGTCGGGCCATGTCCCGGGCATCCTCGACTTCCGCAGCTTCGCCAATGTCAGCGTCGAGCTGCCCCTGGTGCGCGGGTTCAACGACCTCTTCTGGTTCGACTTCCACGACGCCGCCGCGCGCGACGCCTACCTGACGGACCCGGTTCACGTGGCCGTCGGCGGGCGGATCGTGGCCGAACTCGAAGGCGGCGCGGACGGTGTCTTCGTCTTTGACGTCGGGCTTCCGTGACACCTTCCGACCGCGCCCTGCTCACGCGGCTCTTCCGGGCCGCCGTCGCGGCGGCGGACCCTGGGAAGGCGCTGGCATCCGTCCTGCCGGCCCGGCCGCGCGGGAAGACCGTGGTCATCGGCGCCGGCAAGGGCGCGGCCCAGCTTGCCGCGGCCTTCGAGGATCTCTGGGACGCCCCGCTTTCAGGCGTTGTCGTCACCCGCTACGGCTATGGCGGGCCGACCCGGGCGATCCGCGTGCTGGAAGCCGCGCATCCGGTTCCGGACGAAGCCGGGCTGGCCGCGACGCAGGCGCTCTTCGACGCCGTGGCGGGCCTGACGGCCGACGATCTGGTGGTGGCGCTCACCTGCGGCGGCGGCTCGGCGCTTCTGCCCGCGCCGCCGGGCAACCTGACGCTGGCGGACGAGGCGGCGCTGAACCGCGCGCTCCTCGCCTCGGGCGCCCCGATCTCGGTGATGAACGCGATCCGCAAGCAGGTCAGCCGGATCAAGGGCGGGCGGCTGGCTGCGGCCGCGCACCCCGCGCGGGTGGTCTCGCTTGTCGTCTCCGACGTGCCCGGCGACGACCCGGCGCAGGTCGCCTCCGGCCCCACCGTGCCCGACGCGGTGACCCGCGATCAGGCGCGGGCGATGGCGGCGGCCTGGCGGATCGCGCTGCCGCCCGCCGTCGCCGGCTGGCTGGCGGGCGACCAGGGCCTCGCGCCCCTGCCCGGCGACCCGGCCTTCGCCGGCCACGAGGTCCGCGTCATCGCCTCCGCCACCCTCTCGCTCGAAGCGGCGGCGGCGGCGGCGGACGCCGAAGGCCTGCCCGCCGTGATCCTCTCGGATGCGATCGAGGGCGAGGCGCGCGATGTGGGTCGCGTCCACGCCGCCATCGCGCGCGAGGTGGCGCGGCGCGGCCGCCCCTTCACGCGGCCCGTGGTGATCCTCTCGGGCGGCGAGACGACCGTGACCCTGCGCGGCAAGGGGCGCGGCGGGCGCAACAGCGAATTCCTGCTGGCCTTCGCCATCGCGGCCGAAGGCGTGCCCTTCGCGGCGCTGGCGGCCGATACCGACGGGATCGACGGGTCCGAGGACAACGCGGGCGCCTTCGCCGACGGCACCACCGCAACCCGGCTGCGCGCGGCCGGCCGCGACCCGGCGGCGCTGTTGGCCGGAAACGACGCCTACACCGCCTTTGCCGCTCTGGGCGATCTCTTCGTTCCCGGGCCCACGGGGACAAACGTGAACGACTTCCGCGCGATCCTGATCCGCTGATTTCGTCGAGGTCCCGCACCTGACGCGATATCGTATTGGGCTGAAGCATCCCCTGTTTCCCGGCATGATCAGACGACCTGCCAGTGGCAGGTCGGCCATGCCGGTTGCCCGAAGCCGCAAGGCGCGAGGCGCGAGGCGCAACGGGGGTGCGGCCTGGACCGGCGGTCAACTGAGGGCCGCATCCGCCCCCCGCACGGGCGGATGCGGCCCGGATAGGCACTGGCCTATTCGGGCGGCCATTCGGCAGCAGAGCCGCTTCCGGCAGATCGGGTCGT
This sequence comes from Paracoccaceae bacterium, assembly GCA_046155885.1. Classification (GTDB taxonomy): domain Bacteria; phylum Pseudomonadota; class Alphaproteobacteria; order Rhodobacterales; family Rhodobacteraceae; genus JAOADN01. The sequence goes on along the minus strand of JBJXFU010000108.1, from coordinate 5,747 downwards.
CCTTTCAGCCCTGCATCATCAGCACCGTCCGGCCTTCCTGAACCACCTCACCCCGCTGGTTCAGCACCTCGACCGCAACGACGGCGATGCCCCGCGCCGCCTCGCGCGCCGGCCGCATCGACTCCACCGTAAAGGTCGCGCGCAGGCTGTCCCCGGCAAGAACCGGCGCCCGGAACCGCATCTCCCAGCCCAGCGAGGCAACGGCGTCAAGCCCCGCCGGGGCCTGGTTCTTCAGCCCGTCGATCAGCGACAGGACCAGAAGCCCATGCGCCACCCGGGCCGGAAATCCCAGGTCCCGCGCGGCCTCATCGCTCATGTGAAGCGCGAAGCGGTCCCCCGTCAGGTCGGCGAAGCGGTCGATGTCGGCCACCGTCACCGTGGCGGCTGCCGTCTCGATCCGGTCGCCGAGGTCCAGGTCGGCAAAACCGTACCTTCCCGGCCCCAGAACCCGCCCTGTCACGGAACCCGCCCCGTCACGGAACCAGCCCCGTCACGCCGGAACCGGCGCATCCTCGCGCAAGAGCCCCTTCTGCTTCAGCGCCGCCCAGAACCCGGCCGGGATCGGATGGCTGAACCAGGCGAGGTTCTGCACAAGCTGCTCGACCGTCCGCGTCCCGGCGCAGAACGACGGCACCGCCGGATGCGCCACAACGAACTGCAGCGCCGCCGCCGGAAGCGGGACTTTGAACTCGGCGCACACCGCCTCGATCCGGCTCACCTTTTCCAGGATGCCGGCCGGGGCCGGGGCGTAGTTGTACTTCGCCCCGGGCCGCGCGCCGGTGGCCAGGATGCCCGAGTTGAACCCGCCGCCCACCAGCACCGCCGCACCGCGCTTTTCGCACAGCGGCAGGAACTCGTTCAGCGCGTCCTGTTCAAGCAGCGTATAGCGCCCCGCCAACAGGAAGCAGTCGAAGTCGCGCTGCTTCAGCGCCTCGTGGCAGACTTCCCATTCGTTCACACCGACGCCGATGGCCTTCACGACCCCCTGCGAGCGGAGCGATTCCAATGCCTTCCAGCAGCCGTCCATCGCCTGCCGGAAGACCTCGGGCTGGTCCTTGCCGCGGGTGAAGACGTCGATGTCATGGATGAAGCAGATATCGATCCGCTCCAGCGCCAGCCGCTGCAGGCTGTCCTCGACCGACCGCATGGTGCCGTCGTAGCTGTAGTCGAACTGTATGGTGAAGGGCGCGGCGTTGACCCAGGGGGCGAAGTCGATATCCGCCCGGCGGGCCGGCTTCAGCACCCGCCCGACCTTGGTGGCAAGAGCGAAATCGTCCCGCTTCCTCCAGCGCAGCGACTGGCCGGTGCGCAATTCCGCAAGGCCGTGCCCGTACATCGGCGCGGTGTCGTAGAACCGCACGCCCGCATCCCAGGCGCGCCGGAACATCGCATCCGACGTTGCCTCGTCGATTTCGCGGAAGATGTTGCCCAGCGGCGCCGTGCCGAAGGCGAAGGCGGTGACGTTCAGGTCAACACGGCCGAACCGGCGGGTTGTGCCCGGGGTCATGCCAGCGGTCATTGCGTTCTCCCATAAGTAACCGTTTAGTGCGTTGTTTGGCACGGATCACGCCGCGTTGCAAGCCCGCAGCGATTCCGAGTTGACCATCGGGCGGGCCGGCCTTATGTAACTGTCTAGTTACTAACGGAGGGGTCGATGCAGCTCGACGCGATGCAGGAACAGGTCCGCGACATGGCACGCGCCTTCGCCGACGAGGTGATCCGCCCGTCCGCCGAGGCACTCGACCGCGACGAACGCTTCCCAGCCGAAATCTACGACGAGATGGCCAGGCTCGGCCTCTTCGGCATCGGCGTCCCCGAGGCGCTGGGCGGCCCCGGCTTCGATACCGTCACCTATGCGGTGGTGATGGAGGAACTGTCACGCGGCTATGCCAGCATCGCCGACCAGTGCGGGCTGGTCGAACTCATCTCTTCGCTCCTTGTCCGCCACGGAAGCCCGGCGCAGAAGGCGATGCTGCCCGACATCCTCGCGATGCGCACGAAGGTTGCCTACTGCATCACCGAAGCCGACGCGGGAACCGACGTGTCCGGTATCCGGACCACCGCCGAACGCGACGGCGACGGCTGGGTGCTGAACGGCGCCAAACTCTGGATTCACAACGCGCCCGTCGCCGACATCGGCTTCGTCCTGGCGCGCACCGACAAGGCCGCGGGCAACCGGGGCATGTCGATCTTCCTGGTCGACCTGCATGCAAAGGGCGTCGAACGCGGGCCGAAGGAACACAAGATGGGCCAGCGCGCCAGCCAGGTGGGCGCGCTGTCGTTCCGGGAGGTGCGGCTTGGCCCCGGCGACCTCCTGGGCGAGGCAGGCCGGGGCTTTCACATGATGATGTCCGTCCTCGACAAGGGCCGCGTCGGCATCGCCTCGCTGGCCGTCGGCATCGTCCAGGCGGGGCTCGAGGCCGCCGTGGACTATGCCGGCACCCGCAGGCAGTTCGGCAAGGCCATTGCCGAATTCCAGGGCGTGCAGTGGCTTCTGGCCGACATGGCCAAGGACCTCGCGGCGGCGCGGCTTCTGGTGCGCGACGCGGCGCAAAGGATCGACAAGGGGCAGGACGCCACCAAGGCCTGCTCGATCGCCAAGTGCTTCGCCGGCGACATGGCTGTGGCGCGGACGGCCGATGCCGTGCAAGTCTTCGGCGGGTCCGGCTATATCCGGGGATTCGAGGTGGAACGGCTCTATCGCGATGCCAAGATCACGCAGATCTACGAAGGAACCCAGCAGGTGCAGCGTATGATCATCGCGCGCGAGCTTCTGAAGAACGGCGCGCGGGAATGAGGCAGGTCGCGCTCGTCACCGGTGCCGCGCGCGGCATCGGCCTGGCCGCCGCCAGGGCGCTGGCGCGCGAAGGCTTCGCCGTGGCGCTGAACGGCCTTCCGGGCGAGGCGGCGCTTGACGACGCCACGGCCGAGGTCGCCGCCCTCGGTGTCCCCGCGCTGGCGGTGCCCTTCGATGTCTCCGACCTTTCCGCCCATGCGGCCGCGCTCCGGGCCGCCGAGGCGCTCGGCCCCCTCACCACGCTGGTCAACAACGCGGGCGTCGGCGTCATGGCGCGCGGCGATCCGCTCGACGTGTCCGAAGCCAGCTACGACCGCTGCCTGAACGTCAACGCGAAGGCCCTGTTCTTCCTGACCCAGGCCTTCGCGAAACAGGTCCTCGGCCGCCCCCGGGACCGCTTCCACGCGATCGTCAACGTCACCTCGTCGAACGCCGTCGCGGTGGCCGAACCGCGCGGCGAATACGCCGTCTCCAAGGCCGCCGCCGCGATGGCCTCGAAAGTCTGGGCGGTGCGCCTCGCCCGCGAGGGGATCGCGGTCTACGACGTGCAGCCCGGCCTGATCGCGACCGACATGACGGCGGCGGTGATCGACACCTACCGCAGGCGCGCCGAAGCGGGGCTGACGCTCCTGCCCCGCGTCGGCACCCCGGACGAGATGGGCACGATCATCGCCACGCTCGCCTCCGGCAGGCTTCCCTACACAACCGGCCAGACGATCTCCGCCGATGGCGGAATGCTGGTTCCCCGCTTCTGAAGGTGCGTGCATGAAGATCGCCCTGCCCGATACCCAAGGCCGCCTGTCGGACCATACCCTAACCGCCCCCCCCGTCGCCCCGGCCCGCCTACCCCCCAACCCCGCGCGCGTCGTCTATTCCGCCGCCCATGTCGTGGCCGACCCCTTCACCGCCTCCGACCCCTCGGGCCGCGCCGTGGTGGACTGGGACCGCACGATGGCCTTCCGCCGCTACCTCGCCGGGATGGGCCTTGGCATCGCCGAGGCGATGGACACCGCGCAGCGCGGCATGGGGCTCGACTGGCCGGGCGCGCTGGAGCTGATCCGGCGGACGAAGACCGAGCTGCCCGACGCGCTGGTCGCCAACGGCTGCGGCACCGACCACCTCGCCCCCGGCGCAGCCCGCACGGTGGATGACGTGCGCCGCGCCTATCTCGAACAGGTCGAGGCCATCCAGAAAGTCGGCGGGCGCATCATCCTGATGGCCAGCCGCGCGCTGGTGCAGGTCGCGAAAGGCCCCGACGATTACCGCCGCGTCTATGCCGATGTGCTCGCCGCCTGCGACCATCCGGTCGTCCTGCACTGGCTGGGCGAGATGTTCGACCCCGCGCTCGCGGGCTACTGGGGTGCGAAGACCTTCGAAGAGGGGCTCGAAACCGCCCTGGGCGTGATCGCCGACAGCACCGCCAAAGTCGACGGGATCAAGATCTCGCTGCTCGACAAGGACAAGGAAATCACCATGCGCCGCCGCCTTCCGGCCGGCGTGCGGATGTATACGGGCGACGACTTCAACTACCCAGAACTGATCGCCGGGGACGAACAGGGCTTCTCCCACGCCCTTCTCGGCATCTTCGACCCCCTCGCCCCGGCGGCCGCCCGGGCGGTGGACCTTCTGGGCAAGGGCGACGTCGCCGGGTTCCGCGCCGTCCTCGACCCGACCGTGCCGCTGGCCCGGCTGATCTTCCGCGCCCCCACCCAGTTCTACAAGACGGGCGTGGTGTTCCTGGCCTGGCTCAACGGCTTCCAGGACCACTTCATCATGCTGAACGGCCACCACGCGATGCGCCCGCTCCCTTATTTCGTGGACGTGTTCCGCCATGCCGACGCCTGCGGCCTGCTGCGCGACCCGGACATGGCGGTGGCGCGGATGAAGCGGATGCTTGCGATGTACGGCCTGGCATGAGGGATTTCTCGGCCGGTCACGCCGCCCTTGCGCTCAATACCGCCACGCTCGGCGGCAATGTCGAAGGCGCCGGGATGGGCTGGCCGGTCGAACGGGTGATCGACGCCTGCGCGGCGCGCGGCATCGGCCACATCGTCTTCTGGCGGCGCGAAATCGGCGACCGCGCGGCCGGGATCGGGAACCGCGCGCGCGCCGCCGGGGTGCAGGTCGCCGGGCTCTGCCGCACGCCCTACATCGTGGGGTCCGAGGCGCCCGCGCGGCTGATGGACGAGGCGAAGGCCTCCGTCGACATGGCCGCGGCGCTCGGCGCCCCGGTCCTGACCATCGTGACCGGCGGCACCGAACCCGGCACCAGGGGCGTGACCGAAACCCAAAAGCGCCTTGCCGACCGCGTGGCCGAACTCGCCCCCTATGCCGCCGCGCGCAACGTCGCGCTCGCGCTCGAACCCCTCAACCCGATGTTCGGCGGCAACCGGACCTGCCTTTTCACCTGCGCCGAGGCGCTGGCCGTCTGCGATGCCGTGGCCGCGCCGAATGTCGGCATCGCCGTCGATGTCTACCACGTCTGGTGGGACACGACGCTCGCGGCAAGCCTTTCCCGGGCGCAGGGCCGCATCCTCGGCTACCACCTCTGCGACTGGCTGGAGACCACGCGCGATATGCTCCTCGACCGCGGCATGATGGGCGACGGCGTGGCCGACCTGAAGGCGATCCGCGCGGCCGTCGAAAGGGCGGGCTACAGCGGGCCCTGCGAAGTCGAGGTCTTTTCGGCCGCCAACTGGTGGCGCCGCGATCCGGGCGAGGTGCTCGACGTGATGGTGGAACGGTTCCGGACCGTCTGCTGAGGGGCGCGCGCGGCCTGACTTTTGGCGAGGCGATCAGAACTCCTCCCGCCCCAACAGCCACCGCCCCCTTCGCCCGGAACAGCCGCGAGAGCCACCCGGGCGGCGCCCGACCGCCCGCCCGAGTGCGTTCGGGCGCGGGCGCCACCGCACCGGCGGTCTGCGAGAAGAACGGCAAGGTTGGAGGCACC
>JBJXFU010000094.1:0-4122 GCA_046155885.1 Paracoccaceae bacterium | reverse complement strand
GCAGCGATCCCGGCGCGCCATGCGCTGGAACGCGGCGCCTGGACCGAGGCCGCTGCACTGGCCTTGCAGTCTGTCCCCAGCGCGCCCTTCACCGAGGCGCTGACCCATTTCGCCCGCGCTATCGGCTTCGCCCGCAGCGGAAGAGCGGCGGAGGCGACGCCGGACATCGAGGCGCTCGGGCGCATCGCCGAGGCGCTGCGCACCCGCGACGCCTATTGGGCGGAGCAGGTGACGATCCAGCGCGAGGCGGCGCTGGGCCTACAGGCCTTCGCGGCCGGGCAGCGCGAGGAGGGGCTGCGTTTGCTGCGGGCCGCCGCCGAGCGCGACTCGCGGCTCGACAAGCATGTGATCACCCCCGGCCCACTGGCCCCAGCGCGCGAACTGTATGCCGAGGCGCTGCTCGAGGCCGGCCAACCGGCCGCGGCACTGGCCGAATTCGAGGCGGTGCAGCGCACCGAGCCGCGTCGCCTGCGCGCGATCGCCGGCGCGGCACGCGCCGCGGAAGCCATGGGGAACCGCGACGAAGCACGGCGCCTTCACGCTTCGCTGCTGGACGTCGCCGGAAACGGCGATCCAACCCGAGCGGAGCTCGCGGCCGCGCGCGCCTATCTCGCAAGGAACTGAAGGTTTGGGCGGCCCCGTACTTGCGCCGGGCCCGCCCTTCCCCTAGAGACCCGCCTCCCGCGCCCGGCCACCCGGGGCGCGTCCTTGCCGTTGCGAGCGCCCGATGAAGCCGAACACCCATCCCGAATACCACGAGATCAAGATCGTCATGACCGACGGGACGGAGTTCTCGACGCGTTCCTGCTATGGCAAGCCCGGCGACACCCTCCGCCTCGACATCGATCCGAAGTCGCACCCAGCCTGGACCGGCCAGCAGCGCATCATCGACACGGGCGGCCAGATCGCGAAGTTCAACAAGAAATTCGCGACCATCGGCACCCGGAAGAAGAGCTGACCTCCCCTTCCCGGTCAGCCCGCAGGCCGGCGGGATCACACCGCGGCCGAAACCGCTGCGCGCCCCTTCAGCGCCGCCCCCTTGAACCCCGGGGCGGCGCTTTCCAATTCCCACCTTGCCAGGAGGCGCCCTGACAGGGCCTTCGGCGCGGGTCGAGCAGGGATCGCCTCATGGGGTCCCGGAGCAAGCCCGGCCCGCTGTGCAACGAACCTTGCTAACGCAGGAGGTTCCCTCGTGAACGCTTTCGACTTCTCCCCCCTGTTCCGTTCCGCGATCGGTTTCGACCGGCTGGCGCGGCTGATGGACAATGTCCGCGCCCAGGCCGAGAGCTCGGGCTACCCCCCCTACAACATCGAGGCCACAGGCGATGACCGCTACGTGCTGACCATGGCCGTCGCCGGCTTCGGCGAGCAGGACCTGGACATCACGGCGCAGGACAACACCCTGACGATCACCGGCCGCGCCGCAGAGGCACCGGAGGAGGGCCGCAAGATCCTCCATCGGGGCATCGCCGGCCGGGCCTTCGAGCGCCGCTTCGTGCTCGCCGACCACCTGGTGGTCGAGGGAGCGGAGCTGCGCAACGGCCTGCTCCATGTCTCGCTCCGGCGCGAGGTGCCGGAGGCGCTGAAGCCCCGGCGCATCCCGGTGCAGCTTGGCCGGCCGGCCCTCGCCAATGACGCTGGCGCGCCGGCCCAGGCGGCCTGACCCCAGGCAGATGGCTTTCCCCCGCCCGGCCTCCCTGGCCGGGCGGGGCCTAATGTGCCGGCTTCGAAGTTCGTGGGCACTGCCCGCGAACTTCAGGATCGGAAAACTAGCATGGTGTAGTCAGGGGGTTCGGAAAAAGCTTGCCGCAGCCTTGATCTGGGCCTGCTTGGCCTCGATCGCGGCTTCCGATCGGGCAATTTCCTCACGCAAGGCAGTGATGTAGTCCCGCACTTCCTCGACACTCCAGCGGTCCAGCACCGCGGGCTGGAAGCGCGATGGCGGCTTCGGCCGCTCCTCCTCCTCGAACAGCGCCATATCCATCCTCCACCTCAGGCCCCGAACCGGCCCTTCGGGGCCTTTCAACTGAAAAGCCCATGCGGGCCCGAAAAATGATGGGCCGGGTCCCGAGCCACCCATTCCCAAACGGGCTCTTACTCTATATCCACGCCGACCGAAGCGGGCGCCTCGCGGCCCCGACCCCCAGGACAGCACGATGCCCCAGCCCTTGATGCCGAAGGCCACCGCCGTGTGGCTGATCGACAAGACCGCCCTCACCTTCGAACAGATCGCCGACTTCGTGGCGATGCACCCCCTGGAGATCCAGGCCATCGCCGATGGGGAGGTCGCCCAGGGCATCATCGGCTACGACCCGGTCGCCAATGGCCAGGTCAGCCGGGAGGAAATCGCACGCTGCGAGGCGGATTCCACGGCCCGCCTGACAATGCTGCCCCCCGCACTGCCGGTGCCCAAGGCCCGCGGCAAGGGCGGACGCTACACCCCCGTCTCCAAGCGCAATGACCGGCCGGACGCCATCGCCTGGATGCTGCGGCATTACGGGCAGCTGTCGGACACCCAGATCGGCAAGTTGCTGGGAACGACCAAGGAAACCATCGCCAAGGTCCGCGACCGGACGCATTGGAACAGCGCCAACATCAAGCCGCGCGACCCCGTCATCCTGGGCCTCTGCACCCAGTCGGATCTGAACGAGCTGATCCGTTCGGCCGGGCTCGAGCCCGCCGTGGTGCACCAGGCCGAGGACGCCGCCTGATCGGCTAGGGGGCGCTAATGCGCCCGTTCGAGCCTGAGGCGTTCCATCTCGTCCTTGATTCGCAGCTTTTCGCGCTTCAGGCGGTGCAGTTCCTCCGTATCGGGCAAGGGTCGGATCTCTTCCTCGGTGATGCGGCGATCGAGTGAGCCGTGGCGATCTTCCAGGGAGCGGAGCCGGGCCTCGGTGGACATGCGGTTGCGAACCTCCTCCTCGCGTCCCCCCGACGGGGACGCTTGGCGGGGCGCCCGGCGACCTACGGGCCGTCTGTGCGCCCGGCCACCGACCATGCTAATCCCTTCCCGGTCTCTGGGTAGTTAATTCCGCGCGAACGCATGCTGGCTGACCGTGAAGCAACGCTCCGTCGTCTGCACGAATTGAGGAGCGAGCACCGCGACCTCGATACCGTGATCGCGCGCATGGAAGGCGGCGCCGACCAGCTTCACCTCCAGCGTCTCAAGAAGCGCAAGCTGCGGCTGAAGGACGAGATCGCGCGGCTGGAAAGCCAGCTGGTACCGGACATCATCGCGTGATGGCCAGGTCCATGGCGGCCATGCCGGCCCCCCTGGTCGGCGTCATCATGGGCAGCCGCTCGGATTGGGAGACCATGGCCGAGGCGGTAAAAATCCTGGAACGGCTGGAAATTCCGCACGAGGCCCAGGTCGTCTCCGCGCACCGGACGCCCGAGCGCATGGTGGCCTATGCCAAGGGTGCCGCCGCGCGGGGGCTGCGCGTCATCATCGCGGGCGCCGGGGGCGCGGCGCATCTGCCGGGGATGGTCGCCTCGCTCACCCGGCTTCCTGTGCTTGGCGTGCCCGTGCAGTCCAAGGCATTGAACGGGCAGGACAGTCTTCTGTCGATCGTGCAGATGCCGGCCGGAATCCCGGTCGGCACCCTGGCGATCGGCAAACCCGGCGCCACCAATGCCGGCCTGCTGGCCGCGGCGATCCTGGCAACGACGGATGCCGGATTGGCGAAGCGCCTGGATGCCTACCGCGCGGCCCAGACGGACTCCGTGCCCGAGGCGCCGGCGTGAGTGGCGCCCTTCCGCCAGGCGCCATCATCGGCATCCTCGGCGGCGGTCAATTGGGGCGCATGTCGGCGCTGGCCGCGGCGCGGCTTGGCTATCGCTGCCATGTCTATGCGCCCGAGGATGACAGCCCGGGCATGCTCGTCGCGGCCGCGCGCACCGTCGCGCCCTACGAGGATGAGGCCGCGCTCACGCGTTTCGCGGCGTCCGTCGACGTCGTCACCTTTGAATTCGAGAATGTGCCCGCGCGGACGCTGGAGATCCTGGCCCCGCTGGCGCTCTGCCGCCCCGGCGTGAAGGCGCTGGCGACCTGCCAGGACCGCATCGCCGAGAAGGTTTTTTTGGAGGGGATCGGCGTGCCGGTGGCGCCATGGCGCGAGGCCC
>JBJXFU010000092.1:0-17121 GCA_046155885.1 Paracoccaceae bacterium | reverse complement strand
GCGCTCGATTAACCAGCGCCTTCCGCAACGTTCGCAGGGTGCCAGCAATATGCCAGCAATATGCCAGCAACCTGCCATACGATCGTATGGCTTTGGGTGAATTAACCGTTAACTTCGAATCACCGGACCACTTCGCCGGACGCCAGGTGACAGGGCCGAACGCGGACGCTTCCGGAAAAGGGGCATCCCGCCCTAAGACGCCATCACCGCCACGGCCGCCGTTTCGGCAGCCGCCGCAAAGGCAATTGCCAGACCAAGTGGCAGCCCGCCCCGGGCCGACAGCGACCTGAACCCCCGCTTCCAGCCGCCCGGAACGCGTCGCAATCCGGCGATGAGCGCCACCGAGACGAGGATGCCCGCCGAAAGGGCCAGCGCGAAGCCCAGATGATCGCGGACCGGCACCATCAGCAGAAAGGCCGGAAGCAGCTTCACGTCCCCGCCCCCGACCAGCCCGGCGCCGAAAAGCACGAATCCGACCGCGAAGACACTAGCGGCAACCGCGATGCGGACAAGAAGATCGTCGGGCCGCATCGCGATCAGGAACGCGATAGCCATGACAAGTACCGCAACCGACAGCGCATCCGGAATGCGGAGTGACCTGAGATCGCGCCATGCCGCGAGCGCGAGCAACGGCAACGCAGCCAGTAGCGGGATAAGTTCGGACATCGCTCAGGCGATCCGGCTTGCCGGGCCACCGGAGTTTTCAGTTCCGGCCAGAAGCCGGAAGACCAGCTGCGCCAGTCCCGCCGTTCCGGTCTTGGCGTAGACGCTGCGCAGGTGCGAACGGATCGTCGCCTCGGCCAGCCCCAGTTCGTCCGAGACCCCCTGCACCGAGAAGCCGCGGGACAAAAGCAGGCAGACCCGGAACTCGGCGCGGCTCAGCCTTGCCGGATTGGAAGGCCCCAGGATCGGGTCGCGCCCGATCAAGCGGCTCTGGGCCGAACTGCGCAGCGCCTGCGTCGCGCCGCCAAGCGTCACATTGCGACGGGCCGCCCAGGTTCGTGCGATCGTGGGCGCGAACAGCGACAGCAGTTGGTCCTCGCCCGCCGCAAGGGGAAGCGCGAAGTGGAACTCAAGGTGATCCCGCCGCTCTCCGTTCTGCGCCAGCACAAGTGCCGCCAGGTCCGAGACTTTGCGGCTTTCAGCCCATTCCCCAAGTTCGGGATCCGGCTCGCCCGAGCGGAGCTGCGAGGCAACCCAGACGCTGCCGGACTTCGCCCGTCCGAAGTCCGGGCCGAACTCGGCTGCGGCGAACGATCGCGTCAGCCGACGCGCGCCCCCGCCCGACCCGCGATCACTCGCGGCAAGCAAGGTTCCCAGCCGGTCGCCGCCACGCGCCCGCACCAGCGCGCCGGCTTCTGCCCCGACCGCGAGCGTCAGCCCGGCGACGGCATCGCGGATCGGCGTGTCGCCCTGCAACGCCTCGCACCACAGCGCGACGGCCTCGACCAGATTGCCGGCCACCCGGCCAGACCTGTTCACCATGCCGCCACGCGCGGCCAGAACCGAAGGCATCACTCCGCCCTCCGGCCCCGAAGGGCCTTACACAAGAACACCAGCGCCAACTCTACGGGAATTCGGCGACGCGCGAAATTCGCGTTCGATTCCGGACATTTTTCACGGCGAGTGAAAGGCGCCGGGCGCCACTGTTGCCTTTTTCGGCGACAACCGACGGGGAATCAGCCGCCGAAATAACGCATGTAGCGGATGATCACCGGCCCGAGCGTCAGCAGGACCAGCGCCGGCAGCATCAGTGCCGCCATGATCGCCGACATCTGGACGGGAAGGCGGTTCGACCGCTCCTGCGCCCGCACTTCGCGCGCCACGCGCATTTCGCGCGCATAGCTCGACAGGGTGCCCGAAATGCTGGTGCCGTACTGGATCGACTGCAGAACGACATTCGCGAAAGCCGCCACCTCATCGAGCCCTGTGCGGGCGGCCATTTCCAGAAGCGCCCGGTCCCTGGGGCGGCCGGCCTGGATTGCGCGCTGGGCATCGAGCAGAAGCTGCGACAGGGCCGGCGCGGTGCGTTGCAGTTCGTTGCCGACACGGATCATCGCCGCGTCGAAGCCGAGACCCGCTTCGACCGAGATCTGGATCAGGTCAAGTGCGTTCGGAAAGGCCTCGGCGATCTGCTGGCGGCGCTCGGCCACCCGTGAACGCAGCCAGAGCGCCGGTCCGAAGAACCCGATCCCCACCATCAGGCAGAGCCCCTGCACGATCTGCAGCCGTCCGATCCCCGCCACCGCGAGGTCGATGCTTTCCGGAACTGTCACCACTCCCGCGCGGATGGCGAAAACCGCGCCGGCGAACAGCGCCGGCAGAAGGATGCCTAGGCAGAAGCGGATCAGAAAGAAGCCGGTGACGGCGTTCGGCCCGACGAAACCGGCCATTTCCAGGTCGCGGCGGATCGCGCTTCGGGCCTTTTCGTCGGTCGGCACCAGCGATTTCATGAGGCCGCTGGGAGTACCGTCATAGGTCTTCAGGATGCCGGCGTCGGACGATCCCCGGTCGGCCCCCGCCGCTCCGCTTCGCGCCAGACGATTGAGGACCGGATCGCGCCGCGCGAAGGCCCCGGCAAGGCCGAAGACGACCAGCATCGCCCCCGCGCCGATGCCGAGCAGTGGCAGCGCGCCCGCGTCGAGGCCCGAGCCGTCAAGAAGCATCGCCAGCGTTTCCATCGCCGTCTTCCCCTCAGATCCTGAAGTTCACAAGCCGCCGCATCGCCAGGAAGTTCGCGACGATGAGCACGCCGACCGTCACCGCGAAGGGCCGGAACAGCGGGTCGTCCATCACCCCGGTGTAGTAGCCCGGCGCAGTCACCGACGTGGCAGCGAGGATGAAAAGCGGCAGCGCCGACAAGAAGGTCGAGGTCAGCCTGCCTTCGGCCGAGATCGCCTTGATCCGCCGCCGCATCGCCGCCCGGTCGCGGATGACGCGGGCGAGTGTGGAAAGGACCTGCGCCAGATCGCCCCCGGTGCCGTGTTGAATGGCGACCGACACTGCGAGGTAGCGCGCATCCTCGGTATCGAGCCGGTCGGCGAAGTCCAGAAAGGCATCGGCAAGGGTCGCTCCATAGGCGACCTGGTCGACGATGTGGCCGAACTCGGCGGCGACCGGATCGGGCATGTCCTTGGCGACCGCCGCGACGGTGGCGTTGACCGGGTGGCCGACGCGCAAGCCGCGCGCCATCAGGTCGAGCGCCTCGGGAAGTTGCCTGACCAGCGCGTCCATCCGTTTCCGACGCCGCGCCGCGACCAGCGCGAAAGGCAGTCCCCCGCCCGCCGCAATCCCGGCCGGTACCGCAAGGGTCAGAGGCAACAGGCTCGCAAGCGCGCCAGCCGCCGCCGTGGCGGCCAGCGCGGCGAGGCCGAGGAACGCGGCGGGCGAAATTGAAAGCCCTGCCTGGCGAAGGGCCGCCGGCAGCCCTGCGAACAGGCCTTTCGCAAAGACGCCGCCCGCCCGCGAATGCGGCTTGAGCAGGCGGACGAGGTCCCCGGCGGTCGCCCCGCGCGCGATCAGCCGCATGCGCCGGTTGCGCGCATCCGTCCCGGATTCGCCGCGCGACGCCAACTGGCGAAGTCCCTCGAACGCGGCAAGCGCGCCGAGGAACATCCCGGCATAGGCCGCCGCTTGCAGCCAGGCCTGGGTTTCCGGTGTCATCACAGCCCGCCTTCCGTGAACATCCCCGCTCCGATGTCCACGCCGGCCTGCAGCAGCGCCTCGGCTGAACGCGGGCGGATGCCGGTCGCCACGAAGTGCCCGGCGTACTCGCCCGCCTCGCCGCGCCCGGTGCGGCGGAACTGGAAGATGTCCTGCATGGTGATGATGTCGCCTTCCATCCCGGTGATTTCCGAGATGCTCATCACTCGCCGCGACCCGTCGCCAAGCCGGTTCAACTGCACGATGACCTGGATGCCAGAAGCGACCTGCGCCCGCACCGCAGAGACGGGGATATCGAGGCCGATCATCGACACCATCTGTTCCAGCCGCCCCAGCGCGTCGCGCGCGGTATTGGCGTGGACGGTTGTCATCGACCCGTCATGGCCGGTGTTCATCGCCTGCAGCATGTCGAAGCATTCCGCCCCGCGCACCTCGCCGACGACGATCCGGTCAGGCCGCATCCGAAGTGCGTTCCTGACCAGATCGCGCTGGCTGACCGCGCCCGACCCGGAAGGGCCGGCCGGCCGCGTTTCCAGCCGCACGACATGTTCTTGCTGCAACTGCAGTTCCGCCGCGTCCTCGATCGTCACCACCCGTTCGCGGTCGCCGATATAGGCCGAAAGGGCGTTCAATAGCGTGGTCTTGCCGGAACCCGTGCCGCCCGAGATCAGGATGTTCAGCCGCGCCTCGACCAGACCCTTGAGGAATCCGGCACCAGCCGCCGGCAGAGCGCCGCCCTCGACCAGGCGTTCCAGAGTCAGCGGATTGCGCGAGAACTTGCGGATCGACAGCGAAGGCCCGTCGACCGCGCAAGGCCGGATGATCGCGTTGACGCGGCTGCCGTCTTCCAGCCGCGCATCGACCCAGGGGTTCGATTCGTCGATCCTGCGGCCGACCCGGCTGACGATCTTGTCGATGATCCTGAGCAGATGGCGTTCGTCGCGGAAGCGCACCTTCGTGCGTTCCAGAAGCCCGTGGCGTTCGACAAAAACCGTGCGATGGGTGTTGACTAGGATGTCGTTGACCGTGGGATCGGCAAGCAGCGGCTCAAGCGGGCCAAGACCCAGCACCTCGTCGAGAAGCTCGTCGATCAGCGTCTTCATCTCTTCTGCCCGCATCGGATGGCGTTCCTGCGCCAACGTCTGCGAGACAAGGGCCGCGACCTCGCGGCGCAGATCTTCGGGCTGTACCTTGTCGATAACGGCCAGGTTCAGGCGCTCCAGAAGAACGTCATGTAAACGGCTCTTGAGTTCGAGCCGATCGACCAGTTCGGCCTCCGCGGCATCGGGCGGCGGCGCGGCCAGGGCGACATAGGGCTTGCGCGACAGATCGACCACGCGGGCCGGTGCCAGGGCGGGTGCCTCGCGGCGGGGAAACTGGCGGAACATCGGCATACTCTCCTTACTTCGGCGCCCGCGCGGTCGCGGAAAGGGCTTCGGCGAGGCCGCGGGCCAGGCCCTCGATGCTGCGGGAAAGCCGCCTGCCGCGGGCCCCCACTGCCAGAGGCTGACCGCGGTCGGCCGCCACACGGGCGGACTTCGGATCGTCGGGCAGCCAGTGCAGGACCTGCCGATCCAGCGCCCGCTCGGCTTCCCGCCGGACTGCCGAACCGAAGACCGGGCGGGCATCGCGCGCCACCACGATGTCGATAGGCAGCGCGGAATTTTCGGCATTGACGAAGTCGATCAGCCGGCGGCACTGGCGGATCGCCGGAACCGACAGGTCGGTCACCAGCAGCAGCCGGTCGGCGCGCGCCAGCACGGGTTCGATCCAGCCGACAAGCGCATGCGGCAGGTCCACCACGACGTGATCGTGGGCGCCCCGCAACGCGTCCAGGATGCGCGAAACCTGCTCGGCGTTCAGGCTGTCGAGCGGGGCGAACTTCGGCGGCGCAGGAAGCACCGACACCCCGTTCGCCGCCCGGCTCAGCGACTGCGCCACGGCCGTGGCACTCGGGACCGCGCCCGATGCGGTCAGCGACAGCATTGCATCGCTTTCGGCCAGATCGAGCATCGCCCCGGCCGATCCGAACTGCAGATCCAGATCGAGAAGCGCCACGGGGCGGCGGACGGTCTTGCGGAACCGCCGCTCTTCATTGGCGAGCCGGTCGGCGAGGTTGACCGACAGGGTCGACGCCCCGACCCCTCCGCGCGCCGGCATCACCGCGATGACCCGCCCGGCGCGTGCACCCCCCGCGATCGGTCGCCCAAGGCCCGCGAGTTTCGATCCAAGCTCGGAAGCCGCGCCGGAAAACGGCAACACCTCGTCCACACCGGCCTCGCTCAGCGCCCGGACCTGCGCCAGCGTCATCGCGCCATCGGCCAGCGCCATCAGTACGGCCCCGTGCCGCCGCGCGGCCGAAACCTGACGGACCGCCTCGGCCTCGCCCGTGTCGCCCGGCTGGGACTGGAAAAGGATCACGTCGAAGTGTCCCGCCGCCTTCACCGCTTGCCCGTTCATCGCCGCCAGCGAATTGGCCTCGGTCTTGACCGAAAGCCCGGGCAGCGCCGAGAGGGTCGCGCTGATCGTGCCCGCGAGCGCGGGATCCGACGAGATGACAAGGACGGATTTTTCGGTCTGGATCACAGGTCTTACTCCTTCTCCGCCCTAGCCGGCCTCGCCGAGGGCCAGGTCTTCGCCGGGCAGCGAGACGCTCATGCTCGGGAAGGGAATCGATTGCGCGGGCGGCCCCGCAGTCGGCGCGCGGGCAAGCGCCGCAAGGCCGCCGAGCGGGGTAACGAACTGGAACGACAGGTTCTGCAGCTCGACCGTGACCACCGGAACATAGGGCCCGCCCAGGAATCCCAGGTTCGCGTCATAGCTGTAGACGAAGCGCAGGTTCGCGGGTGTCGCGTTCGCGGGCAGGATCGGGGAAACGGCCGTCCATATCTCGTTCGCGGTCGGGTTCGCGGTCGACCCGGCGCAAGCGATCAGACCCGGGTTGGCACAGACATTCGCGCCCGAGGAACAGCTCGCGCCATACCGTGGCGGCACCGTGCCGGGCGCCACCACGCCGCGTGAGTTGAGGTTCGGCACCCCCGCGCAGGCCGCCGGGCGCACCGCCGCCATGCGGGCGGCGATTTGCATGGCCTTGCCGGACATCACGTATTCCGAACCCAGCCGGCCGATGTCGATGGTGCCGAAGAAAAGCAGAAGGAAGACGGGCAACACGATCGCCAGCTCAACCAGCGTCGTGCCGCTGTCGTCCTTCAGGAACCGGCGGAGAGTGGAAAGGCGTGTCATGACCCGATGATCCTTGCCCGGTCGGTCACCGTCGCGGCCTCGTTCGGGACGGCGGTTCCGCCAAGGCTGAAGGCGCCCGAGAACGGGTAGGTGACGGTGAAGCTCGCCGTGACGGTGGCGACCCCGACGGTGCCGCCACGGTAGCTGCCTGGCGTGCAGGCGATGCCGGGGGTGACGCTGACCACTGCGACCGAGCTTGGCAGCACCGACCCGCCCGAGACGTTTCTGGTCACGATCGTGGTCACCGTCGAGGTCCAGGCGGCGGCCGAGCCGCCGGTGGCGCAGATGTCGCGCGGCAGCACCCGCGACAGATAGCGCGCGGCATCGCGGACGCCGGTGATCACCGAATTGTAGCCGATCAGCAGCCGACTTCCTTCGACGATGACAGCGAAAAGCAGGATCATCATCGGCAGGACGATCGCGAATTCCACCAGCGCAGTGCCGTCTTCGTCGCGCAAGAATCGGGTGATGCGGGTGCGGGCGCACATACGGTCACCGGTACAACTGGACGACATCGCGGACGATGCCGGCGGTGGTTCCCGCGCCACCATTGGTGTCTGCCGACCCCACGATTTCGGCATAGATGTCGAGCGAATTCGGGCCGCTGCCGTTGTCCACGACGGGTTCGGTGATGAACATCTTGACAAACTGGTGGACAGGAACGCCGCTGGCCGAGCCGCGGATCGAGTTGGCCGCGCAATCGATCCCAGCGACGATCAGGATGCGCCGCTCCGGGTCAGGGCTCTGGTTCGCCGTGCACATCGGACGCCCGGTCTCGGACCGCCCCGTCAGGATCGCCGCGCTCGAGGCGCCCCCGCCATGCGCGGCGATCTCGGCCAGGTAGTAGTCGTAGCGGGTAGGCGCGGCGGGGTGGGGATCCGCCCCGCCGTAGTTCCGCGACACATAGGTGGTGCGCCCCGCCGACCAGTTGCCGTCACCATAGGGCGCACAGGAA
Organism: Paracoccaceae bacterium; assembly: GCA_046155885.1. Lineage (GTDB taxonomy): Bacteria > Pseudomonadota > Alphaproteobacteria > Rhodobacterales > Rhodobacteraceae > JAOADN01. The sequence continues at coordinate 9,260 of JBJXFU010000092.1, read as the reverse complement.
CCCGAGATCATGCAGGTGTCGCGCGGCATCGCGGCGGTGTCGGTGGTGGGTTGGGTGTTGTTCCAGTTGCAGTTGCCATTCCTCGGCCGGATGCCCTTGATCACGTTCGGCGCCGGGGCATAGATGGGATCGGTCCGGCTGTTCTGCATGGCACCCGACCACATGTCGAAGCGGGTGTTGAGGGCCGCGTTGGTGATGCCGACCTTCTGGCCCGGTTCGATGTCGACGCCGCGGATCGGCACGCACTGGGTGATCCGGCTGACCGCGCCGAGCGCGCAGCGCAGTTGCGGCCCCGTGCCGTTCGCCCCGGCGCAGTTGCCCTGCGCATCGATGGAAAGCGACGAGGGCTGCAGAAACCCGAAGTCCCCCGGCCCCCAGGCCGCCCCCTGCCCGCCCGCGCGCAGCCGGATCATCCGGCCCTTGGTGCCTGGTGCGTCAGCGTTGAAGCTGCTGTTCGGGATGCAGAACATCATCGGCGCGATGTCGCAGGCGTATTGCGTGTATCCCGCTACCGCCGTCGCGCCCACCGTGTTCGCCGTGGGCGCGTTGCCGCTCAGCGCGAAGAAGGCGTCGCCGAAACTGAAATCCACCGCACGCGGCGCGATGGTGACGCGGGCATAGGCGGCTTTCGCGGCGTTGGTCGTCAGCCCGGCGCTCATCGCGGCGCTGTCCTGCGCGGGCAGGCGGTCGAAGAATTCGAGCGTGTAGCTGCCGACCCCGGCAAGAGCGTTGCCGCCTGCCCCATAGGTTTGCCAGTCGGCGATCAGGTTGGCAGCCGCCGCGTTGGCGCGGGTGATCGCGTCGGACTTGCCGTCGAGCTCTGCGGCAGCAGCCAGCGCGACGTGGTCGGCATAGGACTGCAGTTCGCTCTGCGTCGCTGCCATGCGGCCCACGTCAAAGGACAGCGCCACGATCCCCAGCATGACGGCCAGCGCCACCGCCCAGAAGACAAGGATCGCGCCCTCGTCGTCGCGACCGAACCGCCGAAGTCTTGATCCCAGAGTCATGGCACGCGGCCTTCGCTTTGCTCAGTTCAGCGTTTCGACCTCAACCTGCGTCGCGCGGCGCACACGGATGGTGGCGCGGGGTGCAGGTGCGGGTTCGGGCGCGGGCTCGGCGGCGGCGACCGTCACGACCGGCGGCGGCAACGGATCGGCGGGCACCAGATCGGCAAGGCTGATCTTGCCCAGATCGGGCTGGTTGGTCGCATCCACAGTGCGCAGCGTCAGGCTCAGCGCCCCGGCCTTCTGCGCCAGCGCGAGCTTCTGGCCCTGTTCGGGCGTCACCTCGACCGTGACGGTGCGGGCGACTTCCGGTTGTTCGGCCGTCTGATCGGTTTCCTGATCGACGCCGACAACGCGGATGTCCTGCAGGATGGTGATGGCGCTCAGGTCCTGATCGCGGCCCTGGGTCATCACGATGTCGACCGAATCCCCGGGCGTGACGAAGCCGCCCACCGCAGTTTCGGCATCGACCTTGATCGCCATCGCGCGGGTATTCGGCGCAAGCGACTGTACCAGCGTGACTTTCTCGCCGAAGCCTGAGATCTTCGAGGCGAGCACAAGTTCGCCCTCGGCCATGGAATGGGTGGCCCGGCGCGGCGCTGTGCCCGAAGCGGGAAGCAGCGTTTCAAGATCGGTCACCGCACCCGGCGGCAGCGCGGAGCGCGGCCAAGCGATGACTTGGAGCATCGGGGCCTGGATCGCCTGGCCGAAGCCGATGTCGCGCCCGGCGACCACGACGGTGGTCATTCCGGATGAGGAATCGGCCGCCTTCTCGGCGGCGGGCGCGACCAGCAGTTCGCGTGCGGCCCAGGCCGATCCGCCTGCGACGGCCACGCCGATGACCGCGACAAGGATCGAACGAATGCCCATTTCCAATCTCCTTCTCCGGTGCCCCTGCCGGGGCAAGTCCGGGACGGGCGCAGCCCCCCACGCCCGTCCCGAAGCCGCAGCCAGCCAGACGGCCGGCCGTCTGCCGCTTACGGCATCACCGCGCCGGCAGCGCCGAGGGCACCGGTGATATCGGTGCCGAGCAGTGTCAGCGCGCCGGTGCCAACTGCGACGGCCAGCGCGACGGCGACGCCGTATTCGACCAGCGTCACGCCGTCGTCGTTGTGGCGGAAGCGGATCCAGGTTTTCAGAAACAGATTGCGCATCGGAAACTCCATCACTTGCACAAACCCCCCGGAGGCCAAGCCTTGCCGGGTCACCGGGGCACACCAACCCCGGACCGTCACAATCCTGACATCTTCGGCGGGCCGCGCATCGCCTGAACTAATGAGGAATGCCCGCCAAGGTTGTGTTTTCGTTCGGAGTTGGGCGGAATTCGGGCAGCGCCGACTTGTTCGGGCCCGTGTCCGAGCGGCGCCCGGCCTGGCGGGAGCGAGAGGATTGGGGTGCGATGCGTGCGGACGAAACGGGCCCGCCGTCCCCGGCCGGGGAAAACGTGCCCGATCCGGTCCCAACCCCTTGCGAACGCTGCGGTAACCATTCCTGACGGCAGCGTTCGCAGGGTGCCAGCAACCGCCCAGCAATATGCCAGCAATATGCCATACGATCGTATGGCTTCGGGCCAGGTTAACGGCAAAGCGTTTCGCTTTCTTAATGCAGAACCCGACCAGATCGAACGTCCCATGTTTCCCGGCATGATCAGACGACCTGCCAGTGGCAGGTCGGCCATGCCGGTTGCCCGGAGGCGCAAGCCGCAGGGCAAGGGGGGTGCGGCCTGGACCGATCCGCGACTGAGGGCCGCGTCCGCCCCGGCGGAGGCGTCGTGAGACGCATCCGCCCCCCCGCACGGGCGGATGCGGCCCGAATAGGCACTGGCCTATTCGGGCAAGAAAGGAAGCTGCGCGATTCAGGAAGATCGGACGACGCTCTGGTGCTTCACCCCCACCGCTCCCCTTGCCCGGAAGAGCCGCGAAGCGGCCGGGCGGAGCCCGCAGCGTTTCCGGAAGGGACATCCCGCTTCAGACCGGGGCTTCGGCCGCCTTCTGCGCAAGGTCCCGCGCGATCTGGAAGGCGCCCTTCACCCGGTCAGCCTCGGTCGGCCAGTCGGCCAGAAAGACCACCTTGTTGTCGCGCACGCGGGCCACGCCCTTCCGTTCCTGCAGGAAGGCCACGAGGCCCGCCGGATTGGCGAACTTGTCGCGGTGGAACTGCACGGTCGCCCCCTTCGGCCCGGCATCGAGCCGCGCGATGCCCGCCTTGCGGCAGGTGGCCTTGATGCGGATGACGTTCAGAAGCGTGCCCACCTCGCGTGGCAGGGGCCCGAACCGGTCGATCAGCTCGGCCGCGAAGCCCTCGAACTCGACCTTGCCGGAAAGCTGCGACAACCGCCGGTACAGCCCCAGCCGCACGTCGAGATCGGCGACATAGCTTTCCGGGATCATCACCGGCACGCCGAGGTTGATCGTCGGCGACCAGTCGCCGTCGCCATCGAGCCCTTCCTGCAACTCGCCCGACTTGAGCCTGGCGATCGTCTCTTCCAGCATCGCCTGGTAAAGCTCGTAGCCCACTTCGCGGATGTGGCCCGACTGTTCCTCGCCCAGAAGGTTCCCGGCACCCCGCAGGTCGAGGTCCTGGGACGCAAGCGAGAACCCCGCGCCGAGGCTGTCGAGGCTGCCCAGCAGCCTGAGCCGTTTCTGCGCGGCCGGCGTCAGCGGCGCGCGGGGCTTCGTCGTCAGATAGGCATAGGCGCGCACCTTGGCCCGCCCGACCCGGCCCCTGATCTGGTAAAGCTGGGCCAGGCCGAACATGTCAGCGCGGTGAATGACCATCGTGTTCGCGGTCGGGATGTCGAGCCCGCTTTCGACAATGGAGGTGGACAGAAGCACGTCGAACTTGCCGTCGTAGAAGGCGTTCATGCGGTCATCGAGCCCGCCCGCCGGCATTTGCCCGTGCGCCACAACATAACTGACCTCGGGCACCTGGTCGCGCAGGAAATCCTCGATCTCGGGCAGGTCGGCGATGCGCGGGACGACGTAGAAGGACTGCCCGCCCCGGTAATGTTCGCGCAGCAGCGCCTCGCGGACCGTGACGCTGTCGAATTCGCTGACATAGGTGCGGATGGCGAGGCGGTCCACCGGCGGGGTGCCGATGATTGAAAGCTCGCGCACCCCGGTGAGCGAAAGCTGCAGCGTGCGCGGGATCGGCGTGGCGGTCAGCGTCAGGACGTGGATTTCGCTGCGCATCTCTTTCAGGCGTTCCTTGTGAGTGACGCCGAAGTGCTGTTCCTCGTCGATGACCAGAAGCCCGAGGTTGCGGAACTTGACCGACTTGGCCAGCACCGCATGGGTGCCGATGACGATATCCACCGTGCCTTCGGCCAGCCCCGCCCGCGTCAGGTCCGCCTCGCGCGACGCAACGAAGCGCGAAAGCGTGCGGACGGTGACGGCGGTGCCCCGGAAGCGGTCGGAGAAGGTCTTGAAGTGCTGGCGCGCCAGCAGCGTCGTCGGCGCGATGACCGCCACCTGCACCCCCGACATGGCGGCGGCGAAGGCGGCGCGCATCGCCACCTCGGTCTTGCCGAAACCCACGTCGCCGACGATCAGCCGGTCCATCGGCGCGCCCGAGGTCAGGTCCTGCACCACATCGGCGATGGCGGTCAGCTGGTCATCGGTCTCCTGATAGGGAAAGCGCGCCGCGAAGGCGTCCCATTCGTGGTGCGGGGCTTCGAGGATCGGCGCGTGGCGCAGCGCACGTTCCGCCGCCACCCGCATCAGCCGTTCGGCGATCTGCCGGATGCGTTCCTTCAGCCGCGCCTTGCGGGCCTGCCAGGCGCCGCCGCCGAGGCGATCCAGAAGCCCCTCTTCATGCCCGAAGCGGCTGAGCAGCTCGATATTCTCGACCGGCAGGTAAAGCCGGTCGCCGCCCGCATATTCCAGATGCACGCAGTCATGCGGCGCACCAAGCGCGGTGATCGTTTCCAGCCCCATGTAGCGGCCGACGCCGTGATCGACATGCACGACCAGATCGCCCGGGGTCAGCGAATTCGCCTCGGTCAGGAAGTTCTCAGCCTTGCGCCGCTTCTTGGGCGAGCGGATCAGACGTTCGCCCAGCACGTCCTGTTCCGAGATGACGGTCAGCCGGCCTTTCGGCCCCGCCCCCTGCCAGGGCGCCTCGAACCCCTGTTCCAGCGCGAGGACGGCGAGCGACAGCCCCGCGCCGATTCCCCGGATGTCGCGGATCAGGGCCGCGCCCTTCAGCCCTTCGTCCTCCAGCAGCCCGCCGAGCCGTTCCCGCGCGCCTTCGGAGTAGGAGGCGACCATCACCGGGCCGTCCTTCAGATTCGCGCGGATGTGGTCGGCCATCGCGCCGAACAGGCTCACGTTCTCGAGCTGGCGTTCCGGCGCGAAGTTCCGCCCGATGCGGCCGCCGGCATCGAGCACGCCGGGGCCGGTCGGCTGCGGCAGCGGGTTCAGCTGGATCACCCGGCGCCCGGCGACCGCGCCCTGCCAGCCCGCCTCGTCCAGGTAGAGAAGCCCCGGCGGGCAGGGCTTGTAGACCGACTCCATCGCGCCCTTGCGCGTCATCGCCTCGCTGCGCACGTCGTACTGATCCTCGATCCCCCCCCACCGCGCCAGGCGGGCGGGCGTCACCTGATCGTCGAGCATCGCGCCCGCGCCGGGCAGATAGTCGAGAAGCGTTTCGAGCCGGTCGTGGAAGAAGGGCAGCCAGTGTTCCATCCCCTGGTGCTTGCGCCCCGCGCTGACCGCTTCGTAAAGCGGGTCGTCGGTGCCCGCCGCCCCGAACTCGATCCGGTAGCTCTGCCGGAAGCGGGTGATCGCGGCCTCGTCCAGGATCACCTCCGAGGCTGGCGCAAGGTCTACCGCCGTCAGCTTCTCGGTCGTCCGCTGCGTGGCCGCGTCGAACCGGCGCGCGCCTTCGAGCACGTCCCCGAAGAAGTCCAGCCGGACCGGGCCGCCCTCGCCCGGCGGGAAGATGTCGACGATGCCGCCGCGCACCGCGTAGTCGCCGGGTTCGGACACCGTCGAGGTCTGCGAAAAACCCATGCGGGCGAGGAACCGGCGCAGGCCCGCCTCGTCCACCCGGGTGCCGACCTTCGCCGAGAAGCTCGCGCCCCGGATCACCTCATGCGCCGGCACCCGCTGGGTGGCCGCGTTCAGCGTCGTCAGCAGCGCGACCGGCGCCGCCAGCCCCCGCGCCAGGGCGGCCAGCGTCGCCATGCGAGCCGCGCTGATCCCGGGGTTGGGCGAGACGCGGTCGAAGGGCAGGCAGTCCCAGGCCGGGAAGGTCAGGACGGGAACTTCGGGCGCGAAGCAGGCAAGCGCGACCTGCATCGCCTCGAGCCGCCGGTCGTCGCGCGCGACGTGGATGACGGTGCGCCCGGTCCTGGCCATTTCGGCGGCCAGCAGGCGTGCGTCGAACCCTTCGGGCGCGCCGGAGAGCGTGATCTGGTCGAAGGGGGCCGCCATGCGCGCGTCAGATACCCCGTGCCGGGGCGGAGTCAACCTCCGGCCGCCAAAGGGGCGTGCCCGGCGGCCGTGCGTCACCCTCTGGGCCGCCGGCCCCGCGCCGCACCGGCCGCGCTGGCGGCGATCGCCTGTCCGGTCGGGACCGGCCGCGAGGGGGGGAGCGCCGGAGGGCGGCAATTCCCGACTGAAACGCTTTGACATTGCCGCGCCCGCTTCCTATTGCTGTCCGCGATCAGCGAAACAGGGGTGGCCATCATGCCCGACGACACGTCCAGACACGGACCCTTCATCGCCCGGCGCAGCCTGATCGCCGCTTCGGTCCTCGCCATCGGCGCCTCGGCCGCGCGCCCGATCTTCGCGCAGACCGCTGGCGGCGAGGGAGGCGAAGGCGGGGAGGGCGCGGCACCCGAAGCCGGTCCGGGCGAGGGCGAGGCGGGCGAGGCGGGTTTCCTTTTCGCGCTTGGCCAGTATGAGGCGCAGGCCCTGATCGTCGCGGCGCTCGCGACCGCGGGCAAGGGAGCGGTGGCACAGGAACACCTCGCCGCGACCGGCCACGCCGACTACGAAGCCTTCGAAGCCGGCTTCGCCAGGCACGGGATCGCCGCGTTCGCGGATCGGGCGGACACCTTCGGGAACGCGGTGACGAAAGGCGGCGACGCGGCGGCGATGACGGCGGCGGCGGAGTCTTTGGCCGATGCCATCGCGGTGGCGCGGGCCGGGGCGGCCCCGACCGATCTGGCCAAGGCGGTCGAGCTTCTGGTCCGCGACGCGGGCGCGGATTTCGAGGCGGGCGTGGCGGCGGGCAAGGTCACCGATCCGCAGGAATACCGCGATGCCTGGGGCTACGTTCAGGCAGCCGTCCGGATCGCCTCAGACTTGTCGGCCGCCCCCGACCCGAAGGCCGCCGCCTTCGGCGCGGCGGCGCTGAGGGCACTTGAACCGCTCGCGGCCGCGCTGCCGGGGGCGGATGCGGACGCAGTGTCGGGCGGTGCCGACATCTTCTACGGCGCTGCTGCCCGGATCGAACTGGCGGCCTACTCGCTGACCAGGCCCTGACCGCGATGATCCATCTGATCGACGGGCTTTTCGACGCCCCGACCCTGGCCGCCCTGACGGAAGCCGCCGCCGGGCTGGATTTCGAAGACGGCGCGAAGACCGCCGGCCCGCTGGCGCGGGAGGTCAAGCGCAACGCCCAGGCCGCGCCTTCGCCCGCGCGCGATGCGGTTCTGGCGAAGGTCGAGGCGGCGATGCGCGCGCACCCGGTCGTGCAATCCGCCGGGCGCCCCAGGGCCTTTCCCCGCCTTGCGGTATCGCGCTACGCCGGCGGGCAGGCCTATGGCACGCATGTGGACGACGCGCTGATCGCGGGCGGGCGGACGGACCTTTCGTTCACACTCTTCCTGTCGCCGCCCTCGGGCTATGATGGGGGCGAACTGGTCATCGCCGGCCGGATCGACGAACAGGCGATCCGGCTGAACGCGGGCCAGGCCATCCTCTACCCGTCGGACAGGCTTCACCGGGTCGAGCCGGTGACACGGGGCGAGCGGCTGGCGGTGGTCGGGTGGATCACCAGTTGGGTCCGCGATCCGGGCCGGCGCGAAATCCTCTTCGACCTCGACGCGGCGATCGCGGCCGAGGCGGCGGGCGCGGCGGACCGGGGCCAGCTTCACCGCCTGCAGCGCAGCCGGTCGAACCTGCTCCGCATGTGGGCGTCTTGACCCCGGCGGCAGTCTTCATACATGTTCATCCATCGGCAGGGGCGCACGGAATGAAATTCTCGATCCCGGACATGAGTTGCGCGCATTGCAAGGCGACGGTGGAGAAGACCATCATCGACCTCGACAGCGCCGCCGATGTCCGCGTCGACCTTGCGGCGAAGACCGCCGAAGTGGTGTCGACCGCCCCGGCCGAAGCGATCCGCAACGCGCTGGCGGCCGAGGGCTACCCTGCACTGCTGACGCGCTGAGAGACCTTCCGTCGCCCCGGATTGGGACCCTTCCGGACGACCCGGCCGCAACCCGTTGAAAACGGTCGCGGGTTTCGGCATAGTGCCGCCCGTATCGAGCGAAAGGCCGGACCTCCGGACAACGGGGGCGGGTGCCGACGGGAAGGGGAAGAGCGATGCCGAGATGTGTGACCGCGGCCCTGGCCGCGACGTTGTTCGCCTGCCCCGCGGCCGCCGGGCCGATCGGGGAGGCCTGCCTGACCTCGGGGCGGGACGCGGCGACGCGGGCGGTGTGCCTGTGCATCCAGCAGGTGGCGGACGTGACCCTGAGCACCACCGACCAGCGGCTCGCGGCCCGGTTCTTCGAAGACCCCGAAGCCGCCCAGCGCGTCAAGCTCAGCGACAGCGATACCTCGGATGCCTTCTGGCAGCGCTATTCGGACTTCGGCGAGGCGGCCGAGATGGTCTGCTCGGGCTGACGCCGGCGCGCGGACGGTCGGGCTGAACCTCGAACCCCCGGCCGGGGCGCGGATGTTCGACGAGGCACGGTTCGGGCCGGCGAGCCGGGTGGTGCCGGTCTGGGTGGAAGAGACCATGGGGACCTGGTCGGGGCGGGAAAACCCTTCTTGCCGGTTACTGCGGCTTTCTTTCTTCCTGCCCCACCCTCCCCCTCCCCCCTTGCCCGGAACAGCCGCGAGAGCCACCCGGGCGGCGCCCGACCGCCCTAGAGAGGGTCGCTGCCAGTAGGATTAGAGCAAGTCGCCTTTAATCCGGACCATATCCTGCGGCCCTGAAGTAGTTTTTGCATTCCTGCGGAAGGAAGAGGTCGCAGACTTTGCCGACCTGTTTCCAGAGGGCATCGTAGGTTCTTGCGGC
>JBJXFU010000091.1:0-13206 GCA_046155885.1 Paracoccaceae bacterium | reverse complement strand
CGCGTAACGGATTTCCTCCAGCCGCAGGCGCAGAGGCATCAGCCCCGCCGGGAAGCCGGTGGCGACCGAGGCGACGGGTATCCCGGACCCCTTCAGCGCCTTCACTGCGGCCGAAACCATCGTCGGATAGACGCAGACCGCGCCCACCTGCACCCCGGCCAGCCCCAGCCCCTCCAAGATGCGCTCGGCCAGAGGCGCCCGCGCCTTGGCGCACAACCGCTCGACCCGGCGCGCGGTGTCGTCGCCCGCCAGCGTCGTCAGGTCGATGCAGCGGATGGCGTTGACCAGCCAGGCCGCCTGCCAGACCTTCTTCACCGTCCGCCGCGTCGTCAGCGTCGCCGCCCGCCGCTCCGCCGCCTGGGTGTTCACTGCCACGGCATCGAACCAGTCGGCCTGCAGCGGAACGCCGGGGTTCCGGTCGGAATTGGACAGAAGCATGGGGTGGCACCGGCTATGGGGTCTCGCGGGAACGGTAATCGCTTTGCGGAATCCCCGCAACGCAATGCATTGACCGGTTGGTCAAATCTCCGGACCTTTCCCCTTCATCTTGGCCCAAATATCCTGGGGAGCGCGAGCGGCAGAGCCCCTCGCCCGCATCGCCCCGGGCGAAGGACGGGGCGAAACCCCTTCAGAGCCGCCCGTCGATGTAGTCCCGCATCGCCAGCCCCGCGCCCCGCGCCCAGACCGCCCGCAGGATGTCGCCGAAGCGCGCGGCGACCCGCGCATCCGCGCCCAGATCGCCATAGACCTCGCCCATCGCCAGCCAGACCGCCGGATCGTCCTTCGCCCGCCGCGCCTGCGCCGTAAGCCGGTCCCAGTTCGGGTCGTTCGGCGCAATCTCCGCGCCGCTTTCCGAAACCCCGAAGCAGTACCGGCACCAGAGAGCGCTTTCCAGAATCAACCCGTCCGGCACCACGCCCCTGCCCAGATTGTCGCGGATCGAGGGCAGGATGAACTTCGGCTGCCGGTTCGACCCGTCCAGGCACAGGCGGCGGATCGTGTCGCCCACATCCGGGTTGGCGAAGCGGTCGATGATCAGCCGCCTGTAGCCGTCCAGCTCCACCCCCGGCACCGGCGGCACGACGGGCAGGATTTCCCTTGCCTCCACTGCGTCAAGGAACCCCCGGATCAAGGGATGCGCCATCGCCTCATGCACCAGCGCGATGTCGAAGAGCCCGCCGGGATAGGCGATGATCGCATGCCCGCCGTTCAGGATGCGGATCTTCATCGTCTCGAAGCGGTCCACGTGCGGCGTGAAGGTGACCCCCACCTTCTCCAGCGCCGGCCGCCCGGCGGGGAAGTTGTCCTCGATCACCCATTGCCGGAAGGGCTCGCAGGTGACGGGCCAGGCATCGTCCACACCCATCGCCGCCGCCATCGCCCGTTCGCGCGCGCCGGTGGCGGGCGTGATCCGGTCGACCATGCTGTTGGGAAAGGCCACGTTGGCGGCGATCCACTCCGCGAAACCCGGGTCGGAAAGCCGCGCCAGCCCCACCACCGCGTCCCGCGTCACCCGCCCGTTATGCGGAACGTTGTCGCAGCACATCACCGTGAAGGGCCGCACACCCGCCGCCGCCCGCGCCTTCAGCGCCGCGACGATCGCCCCGAAGGCGGTGTCGGGCGCGCCGGGATTGGCCGCATCCTTCAGGATGTCGGGATGGTCCGTGCTGAAGGTCCCGGTCCGGGGGTCGATGAAATAGCCCCCCTCGGTCACCGTCAGGCTGACGATGCGGATGCCCGGGTCGCTCATCGCCGCGATCAGCCCCGCGTTGCCCGCCCGAACCGGCACGAAGCCCGCCATCGACCCCGTCACCCGCGCCGAATGCGCCCCGGGTTCCAGCTCGATCACCGTCGTCATCCAGTCCTGTGGCTCCAGCGCCGCCCGCATCGCCGCATCGCTCTCGCGCACCCCGGCGCCGAGGATCGCCCAGTCCAGCCCCTCGCCCCGGACGAACAGGTCGTCGAGGTAGACCGCCATATGCGCCCGGTGAAAGTTCCCGCAACCGATATGAACGATCCCCGCCCTCAGCCGCGCCCGGTCATAGGCGGGCCGCGCCACGGCGGCGGGCAGCTTGGCGAGCGTTGCGTTGGACAGCTTCATCTCGGTTCATCCCGTTCCCGCCTTCGGCGTTGCGGCCCTGTGGCACAATCCCGCGCCCTTTCGTCAAGGGCCATAACCCGCCGCCGCCGGCTTCACCCCCCGGGCGGCCGCCGCCACGAACTCAGCCACCCCCGCGCCCGCTTGCCCGCAAGCTCCGCCTGCCCGAACGCCGGGTCCAACGTCCGCTCCCGGAACTGCAGCCACATCCGGCGGATCATGAAGGCCGCGAAGGCGAGGAGGCTCAGGATCACGATGTTTACCCAGGGGATGATCGTCACATCCGGCCCCTCGACCGCCTTCAGGCTGACCGCGTTGGGATAGATCGAGATGAAGGGAATCCGCCAGCCGTACCGCGTCACCCTCACCCATTTCGGGTTCGCCTCGTCAGACTTCAGGTTCGTGGCCTCGGCCTGCACGTTGGAACTGTTGTACTTGAAATAGGGCGGCCAGACCCAGCCCGTATCCTCGTTGCGGTAGACCACCACATGGCCGTTCGGCCTGACCGCCTCGATGAAGCGGATGTCGCGGGAGGTGCGGCTCTCGGCCGATCCCGAATCGCCTGAGGAATAGAAGATCGCGTTCGACCCGATGGTGGTCAGCCGGTTGTAGGTGTTGGTGATCCTCACGATGTCGTGGCGCGGCAGCTCGTAGTAAAGGAAAAGCCCCGCGATCAGCACGACAAAAATCCGGAAGCCCCATTTCAGATAGCGCCACATGACCCGCTCCTACTGGAAATTCACGACATAGACGACGATGGCGAAGGCCACCATCGGGATCACGTAGACCAGCACGATCAGCCGCCGCCGCCGCCCGTGCCGGTAGGCGGCCATCCCGTCCTCGACAAAGGCGCGCCGCTCCGCCTCGGGGACGCCCTCGCGGGCGGGGTCGCCGTCCCACTCCTTCTCCAGCCGCTCCCGCCGGACCGAGGCGGAATAGGCCGCGACCATCAGATAGGCCACGGTCAGCGCCGCGAACCAGCCGACGACCATGTAGAGGATACCCATCGGTGCCTTCCTTCGGACGATATTCACAATCTAGGCGATCCCGGCGCGGTTAACATCCCCCGGAAGCCGGAGGGGCGGATTGCGCGCCTGCGAGGTGGAGTGCAGCGGGGGATTCCAACCGGGCCGCACCTGGTCCTGGGCAAAATGAAACCGGGCGGAACCGAAGATGCCCCCAGCCGGGGTGAGCGGGATAGGGGGAGCCTCCGATGGAGGCTCACCCCCGCTCAATCGGAAACGGTCCCAAGCGGCCATCGACACGCGCGATGACAGAGGGGCTCGCCTGACCGCGAGCGGGCGGTATCGCCCGCCCATATGGGCGGTCGGGCGATCCCCGGTCGCGGGGCGACCGGGGGGGCTTGGGGGACCGTGGTGACGTGGCAGGGCCGATGGGCCCTGCCAAAGGGGGCGGAGGGCGGTTCCCCTGAGGCTGATCCTGCACTACCCTCCCCTCATGCCCGCCCCCACCCCCGCCGCCGACAGCATCGCCGCCGAAATCGCCCGCCGCCGGGGCGACCTCGTCGCGCTGGCGCAGGACCTCATCCGCATCCCCACCCTCAATCCCCCTGGCCTGAACTACCTCGAAATCTGCGAATACCTGGGCGAACGCCTCGCCCGCTCGGGCTTCTCCACCGAACTCCTGCGCGCCGAAGGCACCCCAGGCGACAGCGACGACCACCCCCGCTGGAACCTGATCGCCCGCCGCGACGGCACCCGCCCCGGCCCTTGCGTCCACTTCAACGGCCACCACGACGTGGTGGAGCCCGGCCACGGCTGGACCCGCGACCCCTTCGCCGGAACGGTCGAGGGCGACCGCCTTTTCGGCCGCGGCGCCTGCGATATGAAGGGCGGCATCGCCTCGGCCGTCATCGCCGCCGAGGCTTTCCTTGCCGCCTGCCCGGATTTCGCCGGCGCCATCGAGATCAGCGCCACGGCCGACGAGGAATCCGGCGGCTACGGCGGCGTCGCCTGGCTGGCCGAACGCGGCTATTTCTCGCCCGACCGGGTGAGCCACGTCATCATCCCCGAACCGCTCGGCAAGGACCGCATCTGCCTCGGCCACCGCGGCGTCTGGTGGGCCGAGATCGAAACCCGGGGCCGCATCGCCCACGGCTCCATGCCCTTTCTCGGCGACAGCGCCATCCGCCACATGGGCGCGGTGCTGGCCGAGATCGAGGATACTCTCCTGCCGCTTCTCGGCACCCGGCTCAGCGCAATGCCCGTCATCCCCGAAGGCGCGCGACGGCCGACGCTGAACATCAACTCCATCCACGGCGGCGAGCCCGAGCAGGAGGCGGACTACACCGGCCTGCCCGCCCCGGTCGTCGCCGACCGCTGCCGCATCGTCATCGACCGCCGCTGGCTGATCGAGGAAGACCTGGCCGAGGTGAAGCGCGAAATCGCCGCCGTGCTCGACCGCGTCCGCGCCCGCCGCCCGACCTTCGCCTGCGAGGTGAGCGATCTTTTCGAGGTGGCCCCCGTCCTCACCCCCCGCGATGCACCCGTGGTCCGCGCCACCGCCGCCGCCATCGCCCGGGTGCTGGGCCGCGAGGCCGCCTATGTCGTCTCGCCCGGCACCTACGACCAGAAGCACATCGACCGCATCGGCCGGCTGAAGGACTGCATCGCCTACGGCCCCGGCCGGCTGGAACTGGCCCACCAGCCCGACGAATGGGTCGGCATCGCCGACATGCAGGACGCCGCGCGGGTGATGGCGCTGGTCCTGGCCGACCTGCTCGCGGCCTGACGCCACGCCCCTCTCCACCCCATCCCCAATCGCCTCCCTTCCCCCCGCCACGCGGGGGGAGGGCCAGGGTGGGGGCGCCCGCCTCCTCACCCGTCATCGGCGCACAGACCCGACCCCCCGATTCGCCAGCCCCCGGTTAACGCCCGCCCGTCCCCCCAACGTACGTACGTCAGCCATACGTTCAGCATACGTTCAGAATTCGTTCAGAATACCTGCCGAAATCCCTCCAGGCGCCGGATTAACCGAGCGTCCGCAGGCACTTGCGACCCTTCCCCGCACAGACCCGGCCGCACCCTCCCGCTTTCCCCCGTAGCACCGGGCCCCGCGTTGATCTAGATTTTCCGCTGTCCGGGGCGCGCCGCGCCCCGGCCCCAGAACCCCGGGAGGTCCCCATGCCGAACCACTTTCTCGCCACCGCCGCGCTGCTCGCGCTTCTCGCCTCGCCGGCGCTCGCCGCGAAAGACACGATCTCGCTCGGCATGGTGCTGGAACCCCCGAACCTCGACCCCACCGCCGGCGCGGCGGCGGCCATCGACGAGGTGGTTTATGCCAACATTTTCGAGGGGTTGACCGGTGTCGCCCCGGACGGCTCCATCGTGCCCCTCCTGGCGAAAAGCTGGGACATCTCGGACGACGGCAAGACCTGGACCTTCCACCTGCAGGACGGCGTGACCTTCCACGACGGCACCGCGATGGACGCGGACGACGTGAAATTCTCGCTCGACCGCGCCCGCGCCGACGACTCGGCCAACGCCCAGAAGGCCCTCTTCGCCGGGATCGAGGCGGTCGGGGTGACCGACCCCCTGACCGTCATCATCACCCTGAAGAACCTCGACGGCAACTTCCCCTTCAACCTCTCCTGGGGCGACGCGGTGATCGTCGCCCCCGAGTCGGTCGCCGACGAAGCCAACAAGCCCATCGGCACCGGACCCTTCCGTTTCGTCAACTGGGTCAAGGGCGACCGCGTTGATATTGAACGCAATCCCGACTACTGGGGCGAACAGCCGGCGCTCGCCAAGGCGACCTTCCGCTTCATCTCCGACCCCCAGGCCGCCTTCGCCGCGATGATGTCGGGCGACCTCGACGCCTTCCCCAACTACCCCGCGCCCGAAACCCTCGCCCAGTTCCAGGCCGACCCCCGCTTCAAGGTCATCGTGGGCTCGACCGAGGGCGAAACGATCCTCGCGATGAACAACAAGCAGCCGCCCTTGGACAACGTGAAGGTCCGCGAGGCCATCGCCCACGCGATCGACCGGCAGGAAATCATCGACGGCGCGATGTTCGGCTACGGCACCCCCATCGGCACCCACTTCGCGCCCCACAACCCCGACTACACGGATCTGACGGCGCTTTCCGCCTACGACCCCGAAAAATCCAAGGCGCTCCTGGCCGAGGCCGGGGTCACGGACCTGACCCTCCGCCTCGCCTTGCCGCCGCCCACCTATGCCCGCCGCGGCGGCGAGATCATCGCGTCGCAACTGGCGGCAGTGGGGATCAGGACCGAGATCACCAATGTCGAATGGGCGCAGTGGCTGGAACAGGTGTTCACGAACAAGGACTTCGACCTGACCATCGTCAGCCACACCGAACCCGCCGACATCAACATTTACGCCCGGCCCGACTATTACTTCCAGTACGGCAAGCCTGATTTCGTGGCGCTTATGGACAAGCTGAACGTCACCACCGACCCCGCCCAGCGCTCCGCGATCCTGATGGACGCGCAGACGATGATCGCGCAGGACTACGTCAACGCCTACCTCTTCCAGCTGGCCAAGACGGGCGTGGCGAACGCAAAGATCGAGGGGCTGTGGGAAAACGCGCCCAACCAGTCGAACGACCTGACCAAGGTGCGGTGGGTTGACTGAGTTTCTTAGACTTACGACCGGGGCGGCCCGGCCCGAAACGGACCGCCCCGCGCCCGACCGCGTGCTCTCCGGCGACCCCCGGTTCACCACCTGGAACGCCGAGGAGCGCGACGGGCTTTACTGCGGCATCTGGGAAGCCACTCCCGGCAAGTGGCGGATTTCCTATGACGAATGGGAGTACTGCCGCATCCTTTCGGGCCGGTCCGTCATCACGTCCGAGGATGGCGCGCGCCACGAGGTCGGCCCCGGCGACAGCTTCATCCTGCGCCCCGGTTTCCGGGGGACTTGGGAGGTGATCGAGACGACGCGGAAGGACTACGTGATCCGCCTCTGACAGCCCGGTCAGTTGATCTGCGTGAAGACCCCCGGCGCCGTCTGGACCGGCGGCGAGGCCAGCGCGGCGGCCGCCTGCTGTTCGGCTACGGCGCCGTAGATCTCTTCGGGCGGCACGATCCTCGGCGGCAGTTCCACCCCGCGGTTGGCAACCGCCTCGCCTTCGTACTGGACCGATTCCTCGTAGGTCCTCACCCTGACCTTCGTCCCCGGACTCACCCGCGCGTAAAGGTCGATGATGTCCTGGTTGAAAAGCCGGATGCAGCCTGCCGTACCGGCATTGCCGATGGCTTGAACGTCATTGGTGCCGTGGATGCGGAACCTCGTGTCCTTGCCGCCCCGGTAGAGATAGATCGCCCGCGCGCCGAGCGGGCTTGCCACCCCGCCGGGAATGCCGCCGGCGAAGGCGCCGTAGACTTCGGGTTCGCTGCGCAGCATGTTGGCGGTCGGCTGCCAGGATGGCCATTCCCGCAAGTCGCCCACCACCGCGGCCGATCGGAACCCCCGGCCCTCGCGCCCGACCGCGATCGGATAGCGGGTCGCGGTGCCGCCTTCGCCCACCAGGAACAGGAACTTCGCGAAGGGATCGACGACGATGGTGCCCGGCTTGTCGTCGGCCGGATAGGCCACCTCGGCCCGCCGGTTCGGTTCGACCAGGTACTGGGGATCGACGGCGGGGATGGTATAGACGTCGTCCTGCAGCACGCCATATCCGGGAACTTCAGGGACCGGGTTCCGCGTCACCTCCTTGTCGCGCGCGCCGCAGGCAGCAAGGAAAAGCAGCAGAAACGCCGACAGAAGGCGGGCCGGGGAACGCCCGGCGGCAGGAATGGCGATCATCATGGCGGCAGCGGTCCGTCCGGTACAAGGGTCAGACGCCCTGTCGCCGGCCCCCCAGGACCGGACGGCATCGCGCGTCACCCCGACTCGTCCGGGCGGAATCTGCCCCCGTCAAGCCCGTCCGGCGCCAAGTACCGGAGATTTCGTGCGAAAGGGGCGCGGGGGTCACAGGTGAACGGCATCCCAACCGAACCCGCCGCCGCCCCGGACGCCGCATCGTTCTTCTTGGAAGGCGGGCGAAGTCCCTCTAGAACAGATTCACATCGGGGGGCGACGTGATCGGGAATGCTTGCCAGCTTCAGCGGGCTTGGGCGGCCCGGGCCGCGATCGCCCTTGTTGTGGTCACGCTGGCCATATGCCGTTCCAGTGCCGAAACGCCCCCCCTTCACAAGCTCGGTCTGCTTGGCTGGGAGCCCTGCGACCATCTGGATCTCGATTCGCCTACCCCAGAATGGGAGCACTTTCTGAGCGGAATGGCGGACCTCGGCTACAGCAAGGACAGCGGCGTCCGGTTGATCTGCAAGAGCGCGAACCGCGATCCGGAAGGCCTGGAGAGGGCTGTGAAGGCACTTCTCGCCGAACATGTCGACGTGATCGTGGCAACAAGCCAGTCCGCGGCCGAAGCCGTCGAGCGGCAATCCCGTTCGGTCCCGCTCATCGCGCGCAGGAACTTCACCTTTGTCTCATCCCTTTCGCAGCCAGGGGTGTCCTCGTCCGGCATCTTCGACTGCGCCTACCAGCTGACCGCCAAGCGCATGGAACTCCTGCGCGACGCGCTTCCGGGTTTGCGGCGCGTGGCCATCCTGTTCCGCCCCGGCGGAACGGTCCGGGAGAATATCGTCGCGTCCGAGCGCGCCGCGAGAAGACTTTCGCTTGAGTTCGTTCCGGTCCCGATCTCGGCGCCGTCCGAAATCGGCCCCGCCTTCGACCGGATGGTGGCGGCGGGCGTCGAGGCGGTCTTCATCCTTCCCGACCTGATGATCGAAGACAGAATCGCGGCCATAGCCGGCCTCGCGTCTGAAAGGAAGCTGCCGACGATGGCGTGGGAAAGCCGCCTTGTTCGGCAGGGCATCCTGATGGCCTATTCCTGCAACGCCGACCGGGCGGAAGAGCGCCTCGCGTCATACGTGGACAAGTTCCTAACCGGAACCCCGGTCGGGAGACTGCCGATCGGGCAGACGACCGACTTCACGTTCGCTGTCAATCAGCGCATCGCCGCTTCGCTCGGGGTCGTCTTCCCGCCGGCGGTGCTGCTCTTCGCCGACGAGCTGGTCGAATGAACGGCGGGCCGGCCTCCACGCTTTTCAGAAAGTATTTCGCCTGGATTTTCATCGGCGTCATGCTGCCGCTTCTCTGCCTGACCGGGATCGAGGCGCTGTTCGCGATCCGCGACCGCAAGGCGGCAATCGATGCCCTGCTCCGTTCCGAGGCCGCGTCAGCGTCCGGGCAGGTCCAGGCGTTCCTTTCGAGCCTGAGAGAGTCGCTGTCGTCCACCGTCCAACAGCCTTGGTCCGAGGTATCGCAGGACCAGCACAAGCTCGACGGGATCGGATTTCTGCGGAGGACGGAAGCGGCGGGCAGCATCCTGCTCGCTGATTCAGGCGGCAGAGAACAAGTCTTCCTGTCGCGCGTCGATCTCAACCGCTTCGGTTCGGGCACCGACCTGAACCGCGATCCGGCGGTCGCGGCATCGCGAAAGCAGTCGTTCTGGTTCGGAGACATGGAATACAGCGCGCAATCCGAGCCGAAGATGAAGCTCGCTGTCGCCGGGGAACGAAAGGGCGCCGGGTTCGCCATCGCGGAAATCGACCTGAAGGCCATCCGGGAGGTCATTTCAGCCATCCGGATCGGGACGACCGGGCACGCGATGATCGTGAACACGTCCGGCCAGCTCATCGCGCATCCCGACATGATCAGGGTGCTATCCGGAAATTCCTACCTGTCCGAAATGCGGGCCTTCGCGCGGCCGTTCAGCGAACCCGACCGGGTCATCTCTACCATCGACATCGACGGCACCCCCGTTCTGGCAACGATGGCAGAGCCGGTCCCGGATGCGAACTGGCGGATATTCGCCCTGCAGTCCCGCGCCGAAGCCATGGCGCCTGTCAGGGCCATGCTGGTCCGGTCGGCTGCGGTCAATCTGGCTGCAGCCGGGATGGCGGTGCTGCTTGCGTACTTCCTTTCGCGGCGGATCACGCACCCGATCCGCCGGCTCGAGGAAGGCGCGACGCAGATCGGGACGGGCCAGTTCGGCTTCCGGATCGCCGCGTCGGGCAATGACGAAATTGGGCGGCTGGGCCTGGCTTTCAACGAAATGGCCGGCAAGCTTGGCGACCTGCAGTCGCGCTCGGACCGCCTGGCGGGCCTGAAGCGGTTTCTGCCCGCGCAGGTCGCCGAGCTTCTGGAAAACACCGGAACCGAATCCGCTCTCAGCACGCAGCGGGCGGAAATCGTTGTCGTCTTCTGCGATCTGCGCGGCTTCACGGGCTTCACCGCGCGGTCCGAGCCGGAGCTCATCATGGAGGTGCTGGGGGACTATTATCAGGCGCTCGGCAGCGTCATCACGCGCTACGAGGCGACGCTGACCAACTTCGCGGCGGATGGCCTGATGGTGCTGGTGAACGCCCCGATACCCTGCCCCGATCCGGCGGGCCACGCGCTGCGCATGTCGGTCGAGATGCAGGCGGCGGTGCAGGGGCTTCTGGGGGGATGGAACAACCGGGGCTGCGAGCTTGGCTTCGGCATCGGCGTGGCGATGGGATGGGCGACGGTCGGGCGGATCGGCTACGAAGGGCGGCTCGACTACACCGCGATCGGGGGTGTGGTCAATCTGGCCTCGCGGCTCTGCGGCGCGGCCGACGACCGCCAGATTCTTTTTGACCGCTCGGTGGCGCACGCGGTTCGCGACACGCTGGCCGTTGCGCCGGCGGGCGCGCGGAAGCTGAAGGGGTTCGACCGGCCCGTTCCGGTCTTCACCGTCAGCACTCCGGCCCCGCCGCCGCCCGGTCAGCCCACCACGTTGAACCCCGGCCCGTAGGGATATTTCGTGATATCCTCGTTGCCGTCTTCGGTGATGAACAGGATGTCGTGCTCGCGGTAGCCACCCGCGCCGGGCTGCCCCTCCGCGATGGTCAGCATCGGTTCCATGCTGATCACCATGCCGGGCTCCAGCACGGAGTCGATATCCTCGCGCAGCTCCAGCCCCGCCTCGCGCCCGTAGTAGTGGGAAAGGACCCCGAAGGAGTGGCCATAGCCGAAGGTGCGGTACTGAAGAAGCTGACGTTCCTCGAAGAAGGCGTTGATCTTCGCGGTCACTTCGGCGCAGGAGGCGCCGGGCTTCAGCAGGCTCATGCCGTATTCATGCGCCGCGACGTTCGCTTCCCAGATACGCAGGCTGGCCGGGTCCACATGGCCCACGAACATCGTCCGTTCCAGCGCGGTGTAGTAGCCCGAGATCATCGGGAAGGTGTTGAGGCTCAGAATATCCCCGCGTTTCAGCGCCCGCGCCGTCACCGGGTTATGCGCCCCGTCGGTGTTGATCCCTGACTGGAACCAGACCCAGGTGTCGCGGTACTCGGCATCCGGGAACCGCTTGGCAATCTCCAGCTCCATCGCGTCGCGCCCGGCCATGGCGATGTCGATCTCGCGCGCGCCTTCGCGGATCGCCTCGCGGATGGCGAAGCCGCCCACGTCGGCCACGCCCGCGCCGTGGCGGATTAGGTCGAGCTCTGCCTGCGACTTCCGCATCCGCTGCCGCATCGCCGCGGGGGCGATGTCCACCCCGCGCGCGGGCTTGAGGAACGCGTTCAGCTTCTCGGACCGTTCCAGCGTCAGGTGATCGGCCTCGCAGCCCACCACCTTGCCCGTCGCCGCGACCGATGCCACCGCTCGCCAGAAGTTGTCGCGCTGCCAGTCGGTATAGGTCAGGTTGTCGCCGTGGCAGCGCCGCCAGGGCTGGCCTGCGTCGATGCCCGCGCTGATCGTCACGCTGTCGGTCGCGGTGACGACAAGGCCGTAGGGCCGACCGAATGCGCAGTAAAGGAAACCCGAGTAGTAGGCGATGTTGTGCATCGAAGTCAGGACCGCGGCCTCGATGCCGTTTTCCTCCATGATCGCACGGAGCCCGGCGAGACGGGCGTCGTATTCGGCCGCTGCGAACGGAAGCACGCGGTCGCCCTGGTGGAAGCGGTAGGATTGCGGACGATCGGTCATCTTCAAGACCCCTCTGAGGCGGGGTCCGATCTGCCGGCGGGACCCCAAAGGTCCCGGCGTACAGGACGACGCGGGGGTTTCCCGCAAGCGTCAGAGGGCGCGGACCCCCTTGCGGCGACGCCATCGCCGCAGGCTCGGGGCACCTTCTATCCCGACTGCTCCGCCCCGCCAACCGGATTCTCGGCGGGCAGGGCGGGCCGGTCAGTCCCAGCCGGCCTCGCAGAGGTCAGGCCGCATCGTGCAGCGCTTGCCGCTGGGCATCATCGTGCCGTAGCCGCTGTAGCTGTCGCCGTCCGCCCGGTCGGCGGCCTTGCCGAACGAGGTTCCGCGGATGATGCGGTTTCCGCTGGACGACCCCATCCGCCTGAGTTCGGAAAGCTGCCCCTCGCTGACTGACGTGACGAGTGAGTAGTACTGGTCGACCGTCAGTTCGCCCGTCGGCGTCTGGTTCATCGCGCTTTGGTACCGGTAGACGGCCCGCGCGGTCTGGGCGCCATAGATGCCGTTCCGCTCGCCGGGCGCGAAACCGAGGATCGTCAGGGATTCCTGGGCGAGAAGTATCTGCCCGCGGTCCAACTGCGCGGACCGGGCCTCGGCAGAGTATGACGAGATGGCAAGCAGCGTGATGGTGGCAAGACCGAGAAAGGCGAAGCGCGCCGACCCAAGCAATTTCAGAACAAATTTCATGATCCATACCCCGACCCAAAAAGCAGCAAATTTTCGTCGGCGCCATGGACCGGAGTTCGGATTCTGGCCCGGCGATTCACTGCCCACAGCGAAAAATTACATGAATTCAGGCGTCATGTCCAAAACTCCCCGGCGCCGACGAGCGGATCGAGGCACTTCTCCGGCAGCGTGGATCACGATAGGGCCCGGTTCGGGAACTGCTTGCAAGCTATGCGGTTCGGTCAGTTAGGGCGGGACGCCCCTTTTCGGAATCGTCCGCAGTCGGCCCTGTCACCTGGCGTCCGGCCAGGTGCTCCGGTGATTCGAAGTTAACGGTTAATTCACCCAAAGCCATACGATCGTATGGCAGGTTGCTGGCATATTGCTGGCATATTGCTGGCACCCTGCGAACGTTGCGGAAGGCGCTGGTTAATCGAGCGC
>JBJXFU010000073.1:0-14221 GCA_046155885.1 Paracoccaceae bacterium | reverse complement strand
CATCCGCCTCGACCATCGTCGCGCGGAACCCCGCCGCCGCCAGCGCGGCCGCCAGCCCCGCGCCCTCGGCCCCCGTGCCGATCAGCGCGACCGAGGCGATCGCCCGGCCCGCAGGCCCGGACGACGGCGCCCGCGCGGCCCGGCGCTCGGCGAAGAAGACATGGCGGAGCGCGCGGGATTCGGGCGTGGCGGCAAGGTCCTCGAAGGCCGCCCGTTCGAACCCGGCCGCCGCCGAAGCGGGCAACAGAAGCGCCGCCTCGACACAATCGATGATCTTCGCGGGCGCCGGCAGCCGCGCCTCGCGCAGCCCCGCCCGCGCTTCGGCCACCGCCGCGACATAGGCGGCGGGATCGGCCGCTCCCCTGCCCGTCCGCCCGCCCGTCCGCCCGCCCGTCCGCCCACCCCCGGGGTGGCCCCGTGGCGATGCCTCATCGGCCAGGGTCAGCGCCAGCGCCGCCGCGACCGCCTCGGCCGCGCCCGCTTGCCCCTCGATGCCGTCGATCAGCCCCATCGCCTGCGCCGCCCCGGCGCTGACCGGCAGACCCGTCAGCATTATCCCCAGCGCCGCCTTCGCCCCGATCAGCGCCGGCAGCCGCCGCGTGCCGCCGGCTCCCGGGCAGAGGCCCAGCGTCACCTCGGGCAGCCCGAAGGTAGTGCCCGGCCGGGCCAGCCGCGCCCGGGCGGCCAGCGCGAGTTCCAGCCCGCCGCCCAGCACCGTGCCGTGCAGAAGCGCCACCACCGGCTTTTCCGCCGCCTCCACCCGGTCGCAGAGATCCGGCAGCGACGGCGCCACCGCGGGGCTGCCGAATTCGCGGATATCGGCCCCCGGCGGCCAGGTCCGCCCTGCCGCGCAAAGCACGATGCCGCGCACCGCCGGGTTCGCCAGCGCCGCCTCCAGCGCAGCGGCGAGACCGGCGCGCAGCGGCTGCGACAGGGCGTTCACCGGCGGCTGGTCGAGCGAAATCACGGCGACACCGCCACGCAGGGCCATATGTGCGGGTTTCGCGGTCATGCCGGGCTCCGGGCCAGGCTCAGGGCCAAGCTTCGGGCCAATACCGGGGCCAAGCTCCGGGCCGGCCGCGCGGGGCGGCGATGGGGGTCGCAGGCGCTGGTCACGCCGCCATCCTTGGCGAAACCCGGCCCGCCCCGCAATGCCCCTGCGCCGAACGCAGGGCGGGATTCATGCAAGCGGGCGCAAAGCGCATCTTCTGCGGATCGGGCGCAGAGCCTTGCCGCCGCAGCTACCGCCGGGGCGCGCAGTTCTGGCAGAAGGGGGTCGCCGGCACCAGGTCCAGCCGCGCCTCGTCGACTTCGCTGCCGCAGGTGACGCAGAAGCCGTATTCGCCGCCCGCGATGCGGCCGAGCGCCGCGTCGATCATGCGGATCTCGTGCTGGGCCGACTGGCCGAGGTCTTCCAGGACCTCGTCGCCCTCGCGTTCCGTCGCCAGCTCCTCCCAGTCGCGCGAGGAAGGCGCGTCGAGCTCGGCCTCGATCCCGGCCATGCGCGAGGTGAGCAGCGCGCGCCGCGCTTCGAGTTCCGATTTCCGCTCCGCGACCGTCTTCATGCGCCTTCCCCGTCCGTTTCCCCTCGGGCTGACGTGATCAGGCTCTACCCTTCGGCGCATTGATGCAAGTCAATCCTGCCGCCGCCTGCCGCCTGCCGCCTGCCGCCTGCCGCACTCCGCCCGCACCGGCGCGCCGGCCCCGGGGCCGCGATCCCCGGTTGAACTCTACGCCGCCTCTGGCGTAGCGTCCCGCCGGGGAATTGCCGGCAGGGGGAGCGCGGATGCAGGCCGAATGGATCATGGGACTGGCGGGGGGGCTGATGATCGGGATAGCCGGCGCCGTCTATCTGCTCGCCAACGGCCGGATCATGGGGGCGAGCGGCATTCTCGGCGAGGTGGTCGAAGGCGCGCGCAATGACGGCCGCGCCGAGCGGATCGCCTTCCTGGCGGCGCTGGTCGCGGTTCCGGCGCTGCTGTTCCTGCTGAGCGGGCGCACAGCCGACACCCATATCAGCGGCAACCCCCTTGTGGTGGTCGCCGCCGGCCTGCTGGTCGGCTTCGGCACGCGGATCGCCGGCGGCTGCACCTCGGGGCACGGCGTCTGCGGCATTTCGCGCCTGTCGCCGCGCGGCATTGTCGCCACCCTTCTCTACATGCTCGGCGGCGCCGTCACGCTCGTCCTTATGCGCCACTGGCTTGGGGTGGTCTGAGATGCGGGTTTTCTTCGCGGCCCTTGCGGGCGGGATTTTCGGCGCCGGGCTCTTCGTTTCGGGGATGACCGACACGGCGCGCGTGCAGGGCTGGCTCGACCTGTTCGGCGCCTGGGACCCGACGCTGGCCTTCGTCTTCGCCGGCGCCCTGCCGCCGATGGCGATCGCCTGGGCCCTGACCCGGACACGGCGTGCGCCCTTCGCCGGCGGCAGCTTCCCCGGCCCTGCCCGGCGCGACCTGACGCCGCCGCTGGTTTTCGGCTCGCTGCTTTTCGGCGCGGGCTGGGGGCTGGCGGGGCTCTGCCCCGGCCCGGCGGTGGCGAGCCTGTCCTGGGGCGGGGTGGGCGGCGCGGCCTTCCTTGCCGCGATGCTCGCCGGTATGCTGGCGGCGGCCCCGGTCAGGGCCCGCCTCGCCGGCGCCTGAGCCCATGCCTCACCGACCGGCACCGACGAAAGGGAACCGACCATGACATTCCGCATGCTGACCCCGGGCTACGCGACCTCGCCGCAGATCGCCCCGGCCGATGTGCCGGCGATCCGCGAGGGCGGCTTCACCACGGTGATCTGCAACCGCCCGGACGGCGAGAACCCGCCGGAGCTTTCGGCGGCGGCCCTGCGCGGGGCGGTCGAGGCAGCGGGCATGACCTTTGTCGATAACCCGGTGACCGGCGGCGCGCTGACCGAGGCGAATGTCGCGGCGCAGGGCGCGGCGATCGCGGCCGCGCCGGGGCCGGTCTTCGCCTACTGCGCCTCGGGCAACCGTTCGTCGATCGTCTGGGCGCTGTCGCAGGCCGGCCGGCAGCCCACTGACGCGCTGATCGCGGCGGCGGCAGCCTGGGGCTACAACCTCGAACCCTACCGGGAACGGATCGAGGCGCGCACTACAGGCCAGGGCTGAACGGAAGGCCGGCCCCGCGCGCCGGGCGGCGGCGCAGGAACGGGGGCGGCGCTGCCTCGCCCGCCCCCCTTCCGGACACTTGCCGCAGATCGGATCCGCCCGCGCAACACGCCATGCCGGTCTCCCGGTTCCGCCGACACGTCGGAAACCGTCGGACGATTTCCCACGGCGGCAGGCGCGCCCGGCCCACGGCGGCGGCAGCGCCCCTGCGGCGGATTGAAGCCGGGGCCGGCAGGACGCCCCGCAATGGGCAAAGGTCCGAACGGCTCGCAGGGCCGCCCGCCCCGCCTACCCAGCCCCGAATCCGCCGATGGCGATCCCGGGAAGCTCGCCTGTGCCGGTGGCGATCTCGGGAAGCCCCCCGCCGCCGACATCCCAGGGCGGCGGATCGCCGGCCGGCGACATTTCCGGCAGGCCCGTCCCGACCGGATCGCCGGGCCCGTCCAATCCCCAAGGGCTCGCCAGCCCCGCCGCCGGCGGGAGCGCTGCAGAGGCCCCGGGCTCTTCCGCGCCGCCCCCCTCCTCCAGCGGCCGGATGCGGACGGCGCGGCGGTTCCTGATCTGCCCGAGCCGGCCGCCGGCCACCGGCTTGCCGTCCCGCCCCTCGATGCGGACGCCGTCGAGCGCGCCGTCGGGCAGCGCGACCTCGGTTCCCGGGGCGAAGGCGACGGCCTCGGCGAGCGGCAGCCGAATCCGGCAGAGCACGGCCTTCACCTCGGCGCCGGCCGCCATCCCCGCAGTCTCGATCCGTTCCTGCCAGTCGCCGATCAGCCGCGCCTCGGGCAGGCCGGCGGCCCCCGCGCGCTCCGGCAGGACGAGCCCGACGGTGCCGCCGCGCTGCCGCTCCAGCCCAAGCTCGATCGTCACGGTCAGTTCGCGCCAGGAGACGTCCGGCATGGTCAGGCCGAGCGGGCGCGGGTCGGCGACGAAGCGGGCGCCTTCCCAGCCGGTCATCCATGCCAGTTCGCCCACTCCGGCCCCGGCCAGCGAGACGAGTTCCAGGGCCTGCTCGACCAGGGGCACGATCACCGCCGCCTCGATCCGCGTCGGCGTCCGCCCCGCCCCGGGCGCGGCACGCATCCGGCGCATCATGTGCATCTCAATCAGCGCCGCGACCACGTCGGGCCCGAGAAGCGCGAGCCCCCGCGCACCCTCCGGCCCGTCGAGGCCGAGCAGCATCGCCTCTTTCGGCATCGCGGCGAGCCAGGGCACGAGCGCGACCCCGGCCAAACCGGCGCGGCCGACAAAGACGGGCAGGTCGAGCAGGTCCTGTGCGGCGCGGGCGAGCGCGTTGCCCCAGATTCGTCCGGGCGCGTCGGCGGGCGAGGGCACCGCGCGCGCCGCCGGCCGAAGCATCTTCCGAAGCACGCCGCCGGCCAACCGCCCCTCCCCTCGCCCCGCGGCGATCGCGCCGCGCAGCCTTTCCGCCCGCGCCTGTCTCGCATGCCGGCATTGAGAAAGCGTTGCGCATGCCGGGCCTCGGGGCGCCGGCCGCAATCGCGGGTCGCCGCCGCGTTACCGGGGCCGGTTTCCTGACCGCCGGTCGGAGCGGAAGCCATTCGGGTTGTCGACGGGCACGCGGGGCGGGCCGCCGGCGGACGCCGCGAACCCGGCCAGCCGGAAGAGCCGGTGCACGCCCGGCGGTCGGCGCGAAGCGGGCGATGGGCCGGTGTCGCCCGGCGCCACCCGGGGTCGCCTTCAGGCGGCCGCGGCGCGCGCCAGCACCCGCGCCATTGTCTCGCCCATCGCGCTGGGATGCGCGATCACGGTGATCCCGGCGGCGCTGAGGATTTCGACCTTTTCCTGG
Source organism: Paracoccaceae bacterium (assembly GCA_046155885.1). Lineage (GTDB taxonomy): Bacteria > Pseudomonadota > Alphaproteobacteria > Rhodobacterales > Rhodobacteraceae > JAOADN01. Next base: position 9,301 of record JBJXFU010000073.1, on the reverse strand, counting down.
GCGCTTTCGCCGAAGGCCGAGATGATCGCGCCCGCGTGCCCCATCTTGCGACCCTTCGGCGCCGAAAGGCCCGCGATGTAGGCGCAGACGGGTTTCTTCATGTTGGCCTGCGCCCAGTCCGCTGCCTCGGCCTCCTGCGGGCCACCGATTTCGCCGATCAGCATCACCGCGTCGGTGCCGGGGTCGGCCTCGAAGAGTTCAAGGATGTCGCGGAAGGACGAGCCGTTGATCGGGTCGCCGCCGATGCCGACCGAGGTGGACACGCCGATCCCCAGCGCCTTCATCTGCGCCGCCGCCTCGTAGCCGAGCGTGCCCGAGCGGCCGACGATACCGACGCGGCCGGGCATGTAGATATGCGGCGGCATGATGCCCATGAAGCCCTTGCCGGGGCTGATGATGCCCGCGCAGTTCGGCCCGATCAGGCGCATCTTGCGGGATTCCGGGTAGCGCTTCAGGAAGCGCTTCACCTTCATCATGTCCTGCGCCGGGATGCCGTCGGTGACGCAGACGGCGGTGCGGATCCCGGCGTCCGCCGCCTCCATGATCGCGTCGGCGGCGAAGGGGGGCGGCACGAAGAGCAGCGAGGCCTCGGCCCCGGTCGCGTCCACCGCCTGGCGCACGGTGTTGAAGAGCGGCCGGTCGAGCAGCCGTTCGCCGCCGCGGCCCGGGGTGACGCCGCCGACGACGTTGGTGCCGTGGCGGATCATGTCGGCGGCGTGGAACTGCCCGATCTTGCCCGACATGCCCTGGACGATGACGCGGGTCGTTTCGGTGATGAGGATGGCCATGCGCTTGGTCCTTCAGGCGGCGAGTTTCGGGCGCGCGGCGACGGCCTTCTCGGCGGCGTCGGCCAGTGTGTCGGCGGTGATCAGCGGCAGGTCCGAGGCGTTCAGGATGGCGCGGCCCTCCTCGACGTTGGTGCCGGCGAGGCGGACGACGACGGGGATCGTCATGCCCACCTCCTTGTAGGCCTTCACCACCCCCTCGGCGACCCAGTCGCAGCGGTTGATGCCGGCGAAGATGTTGACGAGGATGACGCTGACGTTCCTGTCGGCGAGCACCGTGCGGAAGGCGCGGACGACCCGTTCGGGGCTGGCGCCGCCGCCGATGTCGAGGAAGTTCGCGGGCTGGCCGCCGGAAAGCTGGATCATGTCCATCGTCGCCATCGCGAGGCCCGCGCCGTTGATGATGCAGCCGATGTCGCCGTCGAGGCCCACATAGGACAGCCCGTGATCCGCCGCGCCGCTTTCTCGGGGGTCTTCCTGGGTCTTGTCGCGCAGTTCCAGGATTTCGGGGCGGCGGTACAAGGCGTTGGTGTCGAAGGACATCTTGGCGTCGAGCGCGGTCAGGCCACCGTCCTTGGTGATAACGAGCGGGTTGATTTCGACCATCGTCGCGTCGAGGTCGCGATAGGCGCGGTAGCAGGCCTTGAGCACCGTCACCATCTGCGCGATCTGGTCGCTCTTGAGGCCGAGGGCGAAGGCCAGTTCCCGCGCCTGGAAGCTGGCGAGGCCGACGGCCGGGTCCACCACCATCCGCACCAGCGATTTCGGGTCGCTCTCGGCGAGGTCCTCGATCTCGATCCCGCCATGGGCGGAGGCCACGATCATGATCCGCTCGGATTTCCGGTCGAGCACGAAGCCCAGGTACATCTCCTTGGCGATGTCGGACGCCGCCTCGACCCAGACGCGCCAGATGCCCTTGCCGCCCGCGTCGGTCTGCTTGGTGACGAGCCTTTTGCCGAAGAGGGTGGCCGCGAAGTCCAGCACCTCGTCCTCGGTCCGGCAGAGCTTCACGCCGCCCGCCGCGCCGCGGCCGCCGGAATGGATCTGCGCCTTGACGACCCAGGGCCCCGACCCGAGCTCGCGCGCCCGGAACGCCGCCTGCTCGGGCGACCAGGCGAGACCGCCCTTCGGCACCGGCACGCCGAAGCGCGCGAGGATGTCCTTGGCCTGATACTCGTGGATGTCCATTCCCGTCACTCCCGCACGTTGTCCTGCCCCCTCACCCCAGCCCTCTCCTCCGGGGGGAAAGGGGGGACGACCCGGCCGTCGTTCTCCCGCGCCCGCCCCTCCAGATCGGCTCCCCTCTCCCCCGGGGGGAGAGGGTCAGGGGGCGCCCCGGCCGCCCCTACCGCCCGGCGATCGCCTCGGCGATCACCAGCACGTTGCGCGCCATCCGCTCGCTGGCCGCGTCGATCATCTTGCCGTCGAGGCTCGCGGCCCCCTTGCCCTGCGCCTCGGCCGCCCGCAGCTCCTCGATGATCCGCCGCGCCCTGGTCACTTCCGCCTCGGTCGGCGAGAACACCTCATTGGCCAGGCCGACCTGCGCGGGATGGATCGCCCATTTCCCCTCGCAGCCGAGGGCCGCCGCCCGGCGGGCGCCGTCCTTGTAGCCCTCGGGGTCGCTGAAGTCGCCGAACGGCCCGTCGATGGCACGCAGCCCGAAGGCGCGGCAGGCGGTGACCATGCGCGAAATCGCCGCATGCCACTGGTCGCCCGGGTAGTTCGGGTTCAGCCCGCCGATGTTGACCGTCCGCGCCCGCATGCTGGCCGCGAAATCCGCGACGCCGAAGTGCAGCGCCTCCAGCCGCCCCTGCCCCTGGTACTGCGCGATGGCCTCGACATTCGCCATGCCGAGTGCCGTCTCGATCAGCGCCTCGAGCCCGACGCGCGCCTTCAGCCCCTTGGCCTGCTCGATCTGGTTGCACATGGCCTCGACCATGTAGAGATCGGCGGGCACGCCCACCTTGGGCACCAGAAGCGTGTGCACCCGGTCGCCCGCCTGCTCCATCACATCCACCACGTCGCGGTACATGTAATGGGTGTCGAGCCCGTTGATCCGCACGCTGACCGTCTTGCCCTTGCCCGCCCAGTCGATGTCGTTCAGGGCCTGGATGCAGTTCTTCCGGGCCTGCTCCTTCTCGGGCGGGGCGACGGCGTCTTCCAGATCGAGGAAGACGTAGTCGGCGGGTCCGGCCGCCGCCTTGTCGATCATCGCGGGGTTCGACGAGGGAACCGCCAGTTCGGACCGTTGCAGCCGCTGCCTGCGCAGGGGGTGAAGCGTGTGGCTCATCTGATTGTCCTGACTTCCCTATTCCGCCGCGATCCTGATCGCCGCGCCGTTCGCCGTTTTCGCGAACCAGCCCTGCGCCGCCGCGACGCCGGACCCGAACTCCACCTTCGCGCCGGCTTCCGTCAGCGCGAGTTCCGTCACCGCGAGCGCGGTCAGCACCATGCCCTCGTTCAGGTCGCCCAGGTGCCCGATGCGGAACGCCCTGCCGGCCAGCCGCGAAAGCCCGGTCCCGAGCGAGGTGTTGTAGCGCTCGTAGGCGATGCGGATCACCTCGCGGGCGTCCACGGCTTCGGGCACGCGGATCGCCGAGACGGTGTCGGAGTAAAGCGACGGATGTTCGGCCACCAGCTCCAGCCCCCAGGCCGCCACCGCCAGCCGGACACCCTCGGACAGCCGCCGGTGCCGGGCGATGACGGTGTCGAGCCCCTCGGTCAGGATGCGGTCGAGCGATCTGGTCAGCCCGTGCAGGAGCTGCGTTGGCGGGGTGTAGGGGAAATAGCCGGTGGCGTTCATCGTCAGGTGATCGGCGAATTCGAAATAGGCGCGCCGCATCGTCGCGGTCTTCGATGCCTGCATCGCCTTCTCGCTGACGCCCAGGATGCCGAGCCCCGCAGGCAGCATCAGCCCCTTCTGGCTGCCGGTGACGGCCAGGTCCACGCCCCAGTCGTCCATCCGGAACTCGATCGAGCCGAGCGAGGACACCGCATCGACGAACAGCATCGCCTTGTGGCCGGCCTCATCCATCGCCGCGCGCACCGCCGCCACGTCGCTGGTCACGCCGGTGGCGGTTTCGTTATGGGTGGCGAAGACGGCGCGGATCTCGCCCTTGCGGTCGGCGGCCAGGCGCTTGGCATACTCCGCCACCGGCACCCCCGCGCCCCAGGGCACGTCGATGACCTCGACCGCCAGCCCCAGCCGCTCGGCCATCGTCACCCAGAGGGTCGAGAACTGGCCGAAGCGGCTCATCAGCACCCGGTCGCCGGGGTTCAGCGTGTTGGTGATCGCCGCCTCCCAGGCGCCGGTGCCCGAACCGGGGAACAGGATCACCTGGCCGGTCGCGGTGCGGAAGACTTCCTTGAGGCGCGCGAAGATCGGCAGGACGAAGGCGCCGTAGTCGGGGGCGCGCATGTCCTGCTGGGGCAGGTTCATCGCCTGCCGCACCGCTTCGGGCACATTCGTCGGGCCGGGGATGAAGAGGTGGTTGATGCCGGTCTTCATGATGCGCATCCTTCCGCAAAGGGGGGGGCCGGTCCCCACATGCCAGAGGCAAAGCGGCCTGCCAAAGCAATGCGGGTTCCGCTGTAAACGCGAGAGTTTACACGTATCAACATCTGTAATATTGTAAACTCTGTCAGCGATAACATGTATGCCGCCGCATGCAGAAGACCTTCATCGGACCGCATCTCCGCCGCCTGCGCTCGGAACGCGGCGAAACCCAGGGCCAGATGGCGCGCGCCCTCGGCATCAGTGCGGCCTATGTGAACCTGCTCGAAAACAACCAGCGCAGCGTCTCGGTCGGCGTCCTTCTCCGGCTGCTCGACGTCTACGGTGTCGAATGGCGCGCCTTCGCCGAGGACGACGCCCCCTCCCGCCTCGCCGACCTGCGCGTCATCACCCAGGACCCGCTATTCGACGGCATCCGCCCCGATCTCGCACAGATGCGCGCGGCTCTCGTCCATGCGCCGGCGCTCGTCCAGTCCTTCCTCCGCCTGCACCGCGCCCATCAGGCCGCCACCGACCGGCTGATGGCGCTGGCCGAAACCGAAGGCCCCGGCCCCGCCGCTTCGCCAGAAGGCGCGGTGCACAACTTCTTCCGCCTGAACCGCAACCACTTCCCCGAACTGGAAACGGCCGCGGAAGCCTTCTGGGGCGGCGCGCCGCCGGACCGGGACGAGGTCTATTCCGCGATCAAGCGCCGGCTTTCCGGACTCGCGGGCATCGCCGTGCGGCTGGCACGGGTCGAGGACCTCCCGGGCACCCTGCGCCAGTACGACGAGGCGCGCCGCGAAATCCTGCTCTCCGAGGCGCTCGACCATCCCAACCGGGTCTTCCAGCTGGTGCACATGGCCGGGCTTCTGGAACAGGCGGCCCTGATCGACACGCTCGCCGGGCGCTCGGGCATCGCCGAGGCGCGCGGGCTCGGCCGGCTGAAGGTCGAGCTTGCCAACTACTTCGCCGCCGCCGTGCTGATGCCCTACGATGCCTTCCTGGGCGAGGCGAAGGCGACGAAGTACGACCTCGACCTGATGGCGACGCGCTTCGGGGTCAGCTTCGAACAGGCCTGCCACCGCGCCACGACCCTGCAGCGCGAAGGCGCGCAGGGGGTGCCGTTCTTCTTCCTGCGCATCGACAAGGGTGGAAACGTCACCAAGCGCTTCTCGGCCACCGGCTTCCACCTGGCCGAATACGGCGGCGCCTGCCCCCGGCTCGACGTCCACACCAGCTTCCGCACCCCGGGCCGCATCCTGCCGCAGTTCGTCGAGATGCCCGACCGGAGCCAGTTCTTCGTCTTCTCGCGCACCGTGGACCGGCCGACATGGGCGCGGCATACGCAGGACAACCGGCTGGCGGTGGCGATGGGCTGCGCCATCGGCCACGCTTCGGAACTGGGCTATGCCGAGGCCTTCAGCGTGCCGGCGGCGCGGATGACGCCCATCGGCATCAACTGCCGCATCTGCCCGCGCCCCAACTGCGACCAGCGCGCCCACCAGGCGGCGATCGCCACCGAGCCGGTCGACGCCAACCGCCGGGGCGCGACGCGGTTCGACAGCTAGGGCGGGGAATGCCCGGCACGCTTCGGACCGGGCAGGACCGCCAACTCGCCCGGACCGGCGCCGAAATGGCCCGGAAGCCGCCCTCCGTCGCGGACCCGGTCGGAAACGGCTTCCCTAAGGTCACGAACCGCTGCGAACAGCAAATCCGGTGGGCGCAGAATTTTAACGAAAAGTCTGCCCCGCAGCAAAATCTTCGGGAAGATTTTGCCCACCCGGCACGCGCACTCCGCTATGTGTGATGATTTTTCCGGGATGGCGCGGTGGACGGGGCTCGAACCCGCGACCCCCGGCGTGACAGGCCGGTACTCTAACCAACTGAGCTACCACCGCGCGCCCGGAACGGGCCCGAAGGCCCGAACGTGGGGGGGTTCATAGGGGTGTTCCCCAGCCGCGTCAAGCACGGGATCGGCGCCGGTCGCCCCCCTGCCCGCCCCCCTGCCCGCGCCCGCCCGCACCCCCCTTCCGCACCCGTCCCTCCGGCGTTGGCGCGGCGATTGGCGGGGCGCGCGAGACCGGCTATACTCGCCCCCGTGAACGCCCGGAGAACGCGGGCGACGGGGCATGATCGGGCCGGCCGCACCCGAAGGGCGCCGCGCGGCACCGGGACGGGAGAGCGGACATGGCGCGCGCGAAGGCTTCCGGGGTCGTGCACAGGCGCCGCGCCGGCTCGACCCAGCTGAACTTCCAGACCACCACCAAGGCCACGACCGAATTCCGCACCTGGTTCCGGGGCGAGCATACCCATTTCAACCCCACCGTCGCCCGCCTGATCGACACCGATGGCGTGCGGAAGTACGTGCTGGAAGGCTGGGCACCCAAGGCCCCGCTGATCCGCCCCGAAACCCAGATCACCGCCTTCGGCTCCTGCTTCGCCGCCAATATCTCGAACTGGCTGTCGAAGCGGCACTACCGCGTTCTGACCAAGGACCCCGGCGCGAAGAACGCTTATGTGGTGGCCTGCGGCGAGGGCATGGTGAATTCCTTCGTGATCCGCCAGCAGTTCGAATGGGCCTGGGAGGATCGCGTCTTCGAAGGCGAGCTCTGGCACGGCTACAAGGCCGAGAGCTACGGCTACGACCCCGCCGTGCAGGCCGAGACGAAGCGCATCTTCGACGCCACCGACGTCTTCATCCTGACCTTCGGCCTCAGCGAAGTCTGGTACGACGAGCCCACCGGCAACGTCTTCTGGCGGACCATCCCGAAGGACGCCTACGACCCCGCCCGCCACAAGTTCCGCGTGTCCTCGGTCGAAGAGAACCGCGACAACCTCCGCGCCATCTACCGGCTGATCCGGCGCCACCGGCCGGACGCGAAGATCATCTTCACCCTATCGCCCATCCCGCTGATCGCCACCTTCCGCGACAATTCCTGCCTGACCTCGAACTCGGTGTCGAAATCCGTCCTGCGCGTCGCCATCGACGAGGTGGTGCGCGAACACGCGGCCGAGGGGGTGCTGAGCTACTGGCCCTCTTACGAGATCATCACCGACGTCTTCCGCCTGCCCTACAAGCCCGACCGGCGGCACCCCAAGGGCGCCACGCTCGACTACATCATGACTTTGTTCGAGCATACGTGGTGCGTGAAGGGCGAAAACCCGCCCCCGAACCTGACGCTGGCCTGGGCCCGCGCCGCAGCCGAGGCCGAGCTTCTGCCCCCGATCATGGCCCGCGCGATTCTGACGCAGCGGGCGCGGCGGCTCCGGGCGCTGGCCGAACAGCCCGAGCCCCTGCATGAGGAGCCCGCCGTGGACAAGGCGCTGCGCAAGCTGGCGGGCGAGGTGATCGAGGCCTGGCGGACGGACGGGACGGCGACGGTCAGCCTGGAGGAGATGACGGCGGAAGAGGCGGCAGAGTAGGCAGGGCGCGCGGCGGGGGGCGGGCGCCGGGACAACAAGGGTGCCTATTCGGGCAAGCCCGCCTTGCGGCATCCCTCCGCATGATGCGCAAGTGTCGACGGGTCACCGTAGGAATGCAGCTCGAGCCAACGGCTTATCCGGAACCCCGGCGTGCTCGCGATGTAGAGCGCCGCTTCGCGCCGCGCGTCGTCGATCATGCCCAGTTGCGCCAGCGCCGCAGCCAGTATGCGATGTGAAGCGGTGCCGAAGACCTCGGACCTCCGCGTGGTCCTGACGGCGGCTTCGTAGTCCCGGTTGAGATAAAGGATGAACCCCTCGAACCAGAAATAGAAGAAGGGCGTGTGGGGCTCCAGCCGCAGCGCGCGGTGAATGGCGTCGAGGGCGACGTCGATCTTCCCCTGCACGGAACTGATGTCGGCGAAGGTGGCCCAGGCATCGGCATTGTTCGGGTCCAGTGCGAGCGCCCTGGCAAAAGCCTGCTCGGTCTCGGGGATCAGTTTCTCGTATGACAGGATCCAGGCCATCACCCACTGGTTCGCGGCATCTTCGGGGTCGAGCCTGACGGCGGTCCGGGCGTGTTCGACGGCCAGTTCACGGTGCGGATGTTCGGCTTCCATCCCGTGCACCCAGCGCAACAGCCGACAGAACGCGATCCAGCGATGGGGTTCGGCATAGGACAGATCGAGCGCCAGCGCGCGTTCCATGATAATGACCGCCTCGTGCAGCACGGCTGGCTTCCCGCCGCCATTGGTGATCAGCGCCCTGCCGCGCACGCAGAGGTCATAGGCCTCGATGCTGGTGGTCCTGCGGCGCGACGGCAATGCGACCAGCCGGCCCGATAACTCCTTGACGATCCGCGCCGTAACCGCGTCCTGAAGGTCGAAAATGTCCCGCATTTCGCTGTCGAACCGCTCGGCCCACAGGTGCCCCCCGCCGAGGGCGTCGATCAGCTGAACGTTGATGCGGACCCGCCCTCCCGCCCTGCGGGCCGACCCCTCCAGCAGATAGCGCACGCCCAGTTCGCGGGCGACCTGCCGCGCGTCCACCGACCGGCCCTTGTAGGCGAAGGTCGAATTGCGGGCGATCACGAACAGGTCGGCGTTGCGCGACAGATCGGTGATCAGGTCTTCGGTCAGCCCGTCGACGAAATGGTCGTGTTCGGGGTCGCTCGACATGCCGGAAAAGGGCAGGACGGCGATCGAGGGTTTCTTTGGCAGCGCAAGAGGTTGCGGCCCGGCGCCCGCCACCCCGATGCGGTAGACCTCGATCGGGCCCGCGATGTTCTTCAGGGCCTGAGGCCCCATTGCCGAAAACCCGGCCGCAACCTTTCCCCGCACCTGATCGTGGACCGAGGCCGACACCGCAATCCCCCCCGGCTCCGCCAGCCCCTCCAGCCGCGCCGCCACGTTCACTCCGTCGCCGTAGAGGTCCGTCCCCTCGACGATCACGTCGCCCAGATTGATCCCGATCCGCAGCGCGATCCGCTTGTCCTCCGCCAGGCCCTCGTTCGCTCCGGCGAACCCCGCCTGCACCGCCACCGCGCATTCCACCGCATCGACGGCGGACCCGAACTCTACCAGCACCCCGTCGCCCATGA
>JBJXFU010000064.1:0-11504 GCA_046155885.1 Paracoccaceae bacterium | reverse complement strand
CGATGGACTTGGCGCGGCCCGTGCTGCGGTCAACAAGGGTAAGAACCTTCATCTTGTGGCCGACGCCGCGACGGACTTCCTTGCCGGGTTCGCGGCCAATGAACGTCTCGTCAACCTCGACCACGCCGCCGCCAGAACCGAAGTTCATGGAACCGTCGTCGCGCATGGCTTCGCGGATGCGATGGGACATGAACCACGCGGACTTCAGCGTGATGCCCAAGGTGCGGTGAAGTTGGTTGCTGCTGATACCCTTCTTGGAAGAGCAAAGCAGGTGGATGGCTTGCAGCCACAGGTGCAGGGCGATGTGGCTGTCTTCGAAGATGGTGCCGACGCGGACAGTGAATTGCGCGCGGCAATCGCGGCAACGCCACAGACCGTGGCGCACGATGCCTTCCGGGTTCTTCGTGGAAGCCTTGGTGCGGATGCCTTCCAGCTTGGCGGCGTTACCCACGCAACCACACTTCGGGCAGACCGGCCCGTCCTGCCAGAGCATGGCTTCGACGTGCGCGAACGCAGCGGCTTCGTCATACATGTAGGCTTTGGACAGGACGGACATTTCGGGCTTCCTTGCTATACCCTAGATGTATTCCCCGGCCTGTGGTTTGTCAAGTATAATATCGCCCAGATGACGAAGGAAAACCGCCGGGACATGATGGCTCAAGCTTTTGACATGCTCATCATGCGCGGTGAGGATTGACCAACCACCGTTTCGTAGCGCCGTAGGGGGGCGTCGCAACGAGCCCTTGAAAGTCGGGTGGGTGCAACCCACCACTCCGCCCTACACCTCCACCCACCCCGCCACGCTCTCCGGCCCCGGCGCCTCCTGCCCCGAGGCCCGCAGCCCCTCCAGATGAAACGGTATCGCCTCGGCCAGCGCCGCCCGCACCTTCGCCACGCTCGCCCCGGCCGCGACGCAACCCGGCAAGTCGGGCACATAGCCCGAATACCCACGCCCGGCTTTCTCGATGACGACCGCATAGCGCATGTCGGTCTCCTCGTAGGGCGGGGTTCACCCCGCCACTATCGCAAAGAAGCGTGACGGAGTGAACCACACGCCGACCTTGACTCCACGTACGCAATCACGTACACGAACCCCTCATGCGCACCCTCTCCTCCACCGCCCTCCGCTCCAACCTCTCGGCCGAGATGGACCGGGTGAACGATGATCACGAGCCGGTCATCGTCCACCGCGCCAAGGGCAAGCCCGTGGTCATGGTCAGCCTCGAAGACTGGTCCAGCATGGACGAAACGGTCTATCTGACCTCCTCCCCCGTCAACAAGGCGGCGCTGGATGAGGCGATCCGCAGCCTGAACGTGGGCGAGCCGGGCGTCGTCAAAACCCTCGATGAACTTGAGGCGATGGCGCGGGGGTGAACGTCCTCTTTCAAGCGCGGGCCTTCGAGCAGTATGGCGAATGGCAAAGGCTGGATCGCGGCGGCTTGGCCAAGGTCAACCACCTGATCGCGGAGTGCCGGCGTCGTCCCTTTGTGGGGATCGGAAAGCCCGAACCCCTGCGGAGCGACTATTCCGGATGGTGGTCCCGCCGCATCGACCGCGAACACCGGCTGGTCTACCGGGTCGAAGGCGACAGACTGATCATCGTCCAGTGCCGCTACCACTACTGACCGGCACCTTGCGGTACGGCGCCACCCCCGCCCACCTTGCCGCCCCCCTCCCGCCCCTGTAATCACCACCCCGACCGCCCGCGAAAAGGACCGCCCAGATGCGCCTCTCCCGCTATTTCCTTCCCGTCCTCAGGGAAAACCCCGCCGAGGCGCAGATCGTCAGCCACCGCTTCATGCTGCGCGCGGGCATGATCAAGCAGCAGGCGGCGGGCATCTATTCCTGGCTCCCCCTCGGCTACCGCGTGCTGCGCCGGATCGAGGAAATCGTCCACCAGGAACAGAGCCGCGCCGGGCACATCCCGCTTCTGATGCCCACGCTGCAACCGGCCGACCTCTGGCGCGAATCCGGCCGCTTCGACGCCTACGGGCCGGAAATGCTGCGCCTGAAGGACCGGCAGGACCGCGAACTGCTCTATGGCCCCACGAACGAAGAGATGATCACCGACATCTTCCGATCCCACGTCACGTCCTACAAGGACCTGCCGCTGACGCTTTACCACATCCAGTGGAAGTTCCGCGACGAGCTGCGCCCGCGCTTCGGGGTGATGCGGGGGCGCGAGTTCCTGATGAAGGACGGCTACAACTTCGACATCGACAAGGACGCCGCCCTTCACGCCTACAACCGCCACATGGTCAGCTACCTGCGGACCTACGAACGCATGGGCCTGACCGCGATCCCGATGCGCGCCGCCTCCGGCCCCATCGGGGGCGACAACACGCACGAATTCCTGGTGCTGGCCGCCACGGGGGAATCCGAGGTCTTCTACGACGACCGCGTGATCGGGCTGAAGCTCGGGGCGCGCGCCATCGACTACGATGACCGCTTGCAGGTCGCGAAGGTCTGTGAAGAGTTCACCACGCTTTACGCCCGCACCGACGAGACCCACGACGCAGGCCTGTTCGAGAAAATCCCCGAGACGCACCGCAAGGTCGGGCGCGGGATCGAGGTGGGGCAGATCTTCTATTTTTCGACCAAGTACTCCGACCCGATGGGCGCCATCGTCACCAACGACAAGGGCGAGCGGGTGCCGGTTCACATGGGCTCGCACGGGATCGGGGTTTCCCGCCTGCTGGGGGCGATCATCGAGGCCAGCCACGACGAGAAGGGGATCATCTGGCCGGAAGGGGTGACGCCCTTCCCGGTCGGGATCGTGAACCTGAAGCAGGGCGACACGGGCACGGACGCGGCCTGCGAAGAGCTTTACCAGCGGCTCGCCGCGAAGGGGCTCGAGGCGCTTTACGACGACCGTGACGAACGCGCCGGGGCGAAGTTCGCGACGATGGACCTGATCGGGCTGCCGTGGCGGATCACCGTGGGGCCGCGGGGGGTCGCGGCCGGGAAGGTGGAATTGACCAGCCGCCGGACCGGCGAGAGCGAAGAGCTTTCGCCCGCTGCGGCGGTGGAACGGGTCGCGGCGATCTACTCGGGGCAGTGACGCGGGCGCAGGCGAGCCTTCCCCCGGGCTGTCATGCAGGCGAGGGGGCTGTCCGCCCCCTCGCGCTCCCCCGGGGATATTTCTGCCAAGATGAAGGATACCGCTGGGCGCGGTCTGGTTTCGGTGGACTGCGGCTACTCTTCCCCGTCGAAGTAGTCGAGCGAGGTCTTGGTCCGCCCGAGATAGCGGATGGTGGGTTTCGCGGCGCCCGCGAACGAGCTCAGCCCGAACTTGCCGCTGTCGGGGTATTCCACCACCTCGGGTTCGAGCTTGGTCGAAAACGTCAGGTACCGCAGCGGCGCGTCCGAAGTGTTCTCGATCTGGTGCGCGGTGCTTCCGTCGCCCGGCGGGGCGGCGATCAGGTCGCCCGTGCGGACGGGCGCGGTTTCGTCACCGGCCCGGTAGGTGCCGGTGCCGTCGAGGATGAACATCATCTCTTCGTTCACATGGTGCGCGTGGCGGGGAAAGGCGCGCTTACCCGGCGGCACGACACAGAGGCTGACGCCGAGCTTCCGCGCCCCGATCACGGCCCCGAGGCTGGCAAATTCCGCGACGAATTTCGCGCCGTTGCCGACCGGGCCGAGTTGAGCATCCGCGATGTTGACGATCTGTTTCATGACGCCGGTCCTTTCCGGGGAAACGAGTTTCGAGCCGCAATCCTACGCCGGGGGCCGGTCCTTTCCCAGCCCGGACGGAAGGGCGATCGGGCGATGACGCGGCCGAAAGGGCCCCTCAACCGGACCCTCGCCTGCCCGGTCAATCCCCCCACCCTAACCCGTCGCGTCGCGGGGGGAGGGAAGGTGATCCGGTAACGTCAGGGCGCGCGGACCAGCCCGGCCGCCTATTTCGCCTGCACGCTCATCAGCCAGGCGACGAGATCGGCGACGGGCTTGGTCATTGTCATCGCCTCGCCCGTTTCGGCCTGGCGTTCCACTGCCGGGCCTTCGAAGTATTCGCCGAAGACCGGCATCGGGCTGCCATGCGCCACGATCGCCTCGCGCCCGTCGATGCGCTTCACCACCATCAGCGTCGGAAACGTCCCGCCGTTCTCTGCCGCGAGCAGGGTAAGGTCCTTCGGCTGTGGGTTCAGCGAAGGGGCCTCGGGGCCGTTCCCTTTCGCCTCGGCCCCGTGGCACATGGCGCAGTGGAAGGCGAAGAGCGCTGCGCCCTCGGCCGGGTCCTGGGCGGCGGCGGGTAGGGCCGAGAGGCATAGGGCGGCGGCGGTCAGGCGCATGACAGGGGTCCCGGCTAACGATCGGTCGCCGGAAGTCTCGCCCGGTTGCGATGCACGCGCCTTGATGCGGATCAAGGGTCCGGCGTCGGGGCCGCCTATCGCTGGATCGACCGCAGGTATTCGGCCAGCGCGACGAGAGCCGAGGGCGTCGGTACTGCGTTCCCGTCGCCGGGATCGTACCTGACTGGCGGGCTATCCTTCAGGGCCAGCCCGAGTTCCGGCATGATCGTCGTGCCGTCGCCCCGCCGGGTATAGCCGTCGATGGTCGACATCACCCGCACCGTCGGGAACACCCCGCCGTTCCGCACCGCGATGCCGGTCAGGTCGGCCGGGCGCTTGGCAAGACCCGCCGCCGCCGGACCATCGCCCTTGCCGGAAGCCCCGTGGCAGGCGGCGCAGAAGTCGGCGTAAAGCGCCTTGCCCGAAGGGGCCCGCGCCGCCTCGGGCATGCAGGCCGAAACCGAAAGTGCCGCCGCCGCTGCAACCCATCCCAAACGCATCGCCGCGCCTGTCCTTTCGCCCAGAGTGATCCGGAGCCGCCGTGACACTCACGTGGGCGCATGATGTCCGACCGGACCGGCGCTGGCAATCGGCACGGCGCGCGGGAGGATAGTGCGGGTAGCAGGGATTTTCCGTGGACGAAGACGGCTGTCGCCCGCTAGAATCAGGGACATAGCTGGACTTCGGGGGAGGTGGGCTTGGACATTTTCGGGGGCGTCGACGGGACCGGGACGGACGACGACAAGAAATACGCGGTCGAGTTCGCCAACAGCCACGTCAATACGCTTTTCAAGCAGTGGACGACGCCGCACCGCTTCTACGACCGGGGCCCGGCGCTGGTGGGGGCCGAGACGGGCGACAAGGCGCGGATGCTGGCGATGGCGATGAAGGCCTCGTGGCAGATCGCGGGCACGCGCGCCGGCCTGGCGCGTACGCCGAACCGGCTCTTCATCGCCGGCTACTCCCGCGGCGCGGCGGCGGCGGTCGAGGCCTGCCACATGCTGAAGGATGCCGGGATCCCGGTGCACTGCCTGATGCTTTTCGACGCGGTCGAGCGCACCAACACTGTGTCGCGCACCACAGTGCCGGGCAATGTCCGCCATTGCTTCCACGCCCGCCGTGACCCATCGGCGGCCTCGCGCCAGAGCTTCAGCAACTGCTCGACGCGGGCCGAGCCGGGGGTGAAATACAGCGAGAAGTTCTTTTTCTGCACCCATGGCGGCGTGGGCGGCTGCCCCTGGTCGAAGGCCGCCGAGGGCGGCGTCGTTTCGGAATGGGACGGCGGCTGGGCCCTGGCGGCGCATCTGCTGGACACGGCGTTCCGCATGCACACGGGAATCCCGGTTTCGCCCGTCCGGGGCCTGCAGAACACCCGCGTGACGCCGGCGCAGGACAAAACCGGTTCGCGCGCGTCCTGGGACTGGATGCACGGCAATCTGATGCGGGCGCGGGCGGAGGGAACGGGCGATTTCCCGAACCCCGGGCGCTTCGGCAATTTCGCCTGACCGGCTGGGGCCCGGGCGCGGGCCGCCCCCGCTACCCGATCCGCCCGCCGGAAAGGTGGACGGTCCGGTCCATCCGCGCGGCGAGTCCCGGGTTGTGGGTCGCGACCAGCGCCGCGAGGCCGGTTTCCCGGACGACCGCCATCAGGGCCGCGAACACCATCAGCGAGGTTTCGGGGTCGAGGTTCCCGGTCGGCTCGTCGGCCAGCAGAAGGCCCGGCCCGTTGGCGAGCGCGCGGGCCACGGCGACGCGCTGCTGTTCGCCTCCGGAAAGTTCGGCCGGACGGTGACGGCGGCGGTCGGCCAGGCCCAGCGCGTCCAGCAGCGCCCCCGCCCGTTCCCGCGCCGCGCCTGCCGCCACGCCGTTCGCAAGCTGCGGCAGAGTGACGTTTTCCTCGGCCGAGAACTCGGGCAGGAGGTGGTGGAACTGATACACGAAGCCGATCCCGGTGCGGCGTAGCGCTGTCCGCTCGGCGTCGTTCGCGCGGGTCAGGTCGCGGCCGGCGATGCGGACCGTGCCTTCGTCGGCGCTGTCCAGAAGCCCCGAGATGTGCAGAAGCGTGGACTTGCCCGCCCCCGAGGGCGCCATCAGCGCCACCACCTCGCCCGCCGCCACGGTCAGGTCGAGCCCGCGCAGAACCCGGATTTCACCGGGGCGGCCCCGGTTGTAGGCCTTGGCGATGCCGGAAAGCTCCAGCGCCGGGGCGGCCGGTTCCGCCTTACTCATACCGGAGCGCCTCGACCGGGTTCATCCGGGCCGCCCGCCGTGCCGGGAAGATCGTCACGACGAAGGACAGGACAAGCGACAACCCCACCGCCTTCGCCAGATCGACAGCCTGAAGCTTCGCGGGCAGCCGGTAGATGCCGCGTATCGCCGGGTCCCAGACCTCGCTGCCGGTCAGCCAGTTGGCGGCGGCCATGATGGAATCGATGTTCCAGGTGATCAGCGCGCCGAGCGTCACTCCGGCCGCCGTGCCGATGATCCCGGTGAAGGCGCCGCAGAGGAAGAAGATGCGCAGGATCGAGCCCTGCCCAAGACCCATCGTGCGCAGGATTCCGATATCGCGCCCCTTATTCTTTACCAGCATCACAAGGCCTGAGACGATGTTCATGGCGGCCACGAGGACGACGATCGACAGGATGATGAACATCACGTCATCCTCGATATCGAGCGCCGAAAGGAACGCGGCCGAGCTGTCCTTCCAGGTCCAGAGCATCGCCTGATCGCCGGCTGCGGCAAGCAGGCGGTCGGAATAGTCGGCCACCCGCTCGGGGTCCGCCACCGTTACCGCGATCTCGTCGGCCATGCCTTCGCGGTTGAAGTAGTCCTGCGCCTCGGTCATCGGCATGTAGATGCGGGTGCGGTCGATGTCGGTGCGGCCGGCCGAGAAGATGTAGACGACCTCGTAGGCCTTGATCCGGGGGCTGGTGCCGAAGGCGGTCTTCACCCCGTCGGGCGAGATCAGGCGGACTTTGTCGCCGATCGTCAGGTTCAGGTCGCGCGCGATCCCCGAGCCGACCGCGATGCCCTGATCGAAGCGCGACAGATCGCCCAGCGATTTCGCGTCCGCCCCGCCGATCCGGGGGATCGCCTTCACATCATCGAGCGTGACGCCAAAGACCTCGGCGGCGTTGGCGCGGTTGCCGAAGCTCGCCATCGCCTGGCCGCGCACTTCCGGTATCGCCCGGGTTACGCCCTCGATCGTCGCGATTTTCGCGGCAAGGGCCTGATAGTCCGCGATCCCGCGCGTGCGCACGCCCTGATCGTTCAGGTAAGAGCCGTTGTAGACCGTCACATGCGCGCTCGATCCCACGATGGTGTCGATCAGCTCGGTGCGGAACCCGGCCCGGACCGCCAGCGTCGCGACCAGCGCCATGACCCCCAGCGTGATTCCGATCAGGCTGATCCATGTCATCGCCGAAACGCCGCCCTCGGCGCGCTTGGCGCGAAGGTAGCGCCAGGCGATCATGAACTCGAAGGCCGAGAAGGGACGGGTCTGCATGGGCGGGCCTTTTCCGGGGTGGCGCGGACCTTGGGGGGCGGGCGGGCGAAGGTCAAGGCGGGCGGAGCGCACGCCGGCGTGAGGCCGCGGCCCGTCAGGCCGAGAGCCGGCGGATCGCCTCGCGCGCCCGGGAAAGCGGGGCCCCGGTCCCGAACATCCGGACCGAGGCCCAGACGCCTTCGAGATAGACGAAGACGCGCTCGGCCGCGCCTTCGGGGTCGCGCAGGCCCCGCGCCCTGGCGCGGCGGGCCAGTTCCGCGATGACCCGGCGCTTCACGGCGATGGCGGCCTTGTGCGCGGCGTGGTCGGGGTCGTGGAACTCGGCGCTTCCGCCGCACCCCGCCTCAGCGGCTGCGACAGCATCCGGTCGATCCAGAGTTCGCGGAGGGTGCGGAAATCCGGCAGGCCGAAGGTCAGCCCCTCCGGCCCGCCATCGGGCGCGGCGCGGTAGGTCCGGA
Organism: Paracoccaceae bacterium; assembly: GCA_046155885.1. Classification (GTDB taxonomy): domain Bacteria; phylum Pseudomonadota; class Alphaproteobacteria; order Rhodobacterales; family Rhodobacteraceae; genus JAOADN01. The sequence goes on along the minus strand of JBJXFU010000064.1, from coordinate 3,246 downwards.
AAAGCCGGTCCCAGAGCGACAGATTGAAGCCGAAGTTCGAATCCGTCTCCTCCCGCCTGATCGAGTGGTGGATGCGGTGCATGGCCGGCGTGACGAAGACCTGCCCCAATGCGCGCTCAACATTCACGGGCAAGCGCAGGTTCGCGTGCGAGAACAGAGAGGTAGCGCTCAGCACGATCTCGAATGCCAGAACTGCGGCAGGCGGCGCGCCAAGCGCGGCAACGGTCGCGATCTTGATCGCCATCGAGATCAGGATTTCCCCCGGATGGAAGCGGATGCCGGTGGTGACGTCCACCTCGAGATCGGCATGGTGCATCCGGTGCAGGCGCCAGAGCAGGGGCACCGCGTGGAAGACCCGGTGCTGCACCCAGATGATCAGGTCGAGGGCCAGAAAGGCCAGCAGACCGGCGACCCACCCGCCGGGGCCTGCCAGGTTGAAGAGCCCGATGCCTCGTTCGGCTGCCCAGACCGCCGCGCCGACCGCGAGGACCGGGAACACCAGCCGCACCACCGCCCCGTCGATCACCACCAGCGCGAGGTTGTTCGACCAGCGCAAAAGGCGCGGCACCTCGGCCCGGCGAAAGGGCAGGGCGAGTTCCCAGGCGAGCATCGCGCCGAGCACGGCGACAAAGACCGCAAGCCGTATGCCGTCTTCATGGGCGATCGCGAAGGTCATCCTTCGGGGGTACGCGGCGGCCAGGTAAAGCCCGGGCGCCGCGTCCCGGCCGGCGCGCCCGTCCCGACCACGACATCCCAGAGGCAAGTGGGCAGGTTCAATCTTGGCATCTGCGTCCGTCCGCAGGGAAACAGGACAATGCGTGCCACCCGGAGAAAGATCAAGCCGGCCCAGGCCAGATCGGAACCCGCAGGGGCGCCACCGTAAAGGGGGCACGACGGCCGACCGCTCGGCGCGGACTTGCGTCACCGCCGCAACAGGCCTAGCGTCTCGAAATCCACCACGCCCCGGGGCCCGCCGTTGACGGCATCCGGGGCACGCGGCCCATCCCTTCTGTCCATCGCCCTGGCACAGCGGCCCAGGCAACCTTGGATCAGGCAACCGGCCGCGCCCGGGCCATCCGGGCCGCGCCCTCACCGAAAGGCCAGACCATGTCGAAAGGCGACAAGCAGAAGGGTAACCGCGAGAAGAAGAAGCCCAAGCAGGCCAAGGCGAAACCCGCCGTCGCGGTCGAATCCTCGTTTTCCAGATCGACGATCCAGCTTTCGGGCAAGAAGGTCGGCTGAGGCCTGACCACTCAGCCCCCCGGTCCGCCCCCCGGCCGCCCGATTGGGTGCCATTGTACCCGGTCCGGAGCGGATCGCCTCAGCGTGCCGCCCAGAGTAGCCCGCGCCGCAGCATCTCGGCCGGCGGCCCGTCCGCGACTACCGCCGCCCTGTGGCCCAGCGCGTTGTAGTAGACCCGTCCCGCCCCGTAGCCTTTGGTATAGGCCACCGGCATTTCGACGCGCCCGTTCACCGCATGCGGCCCCGGGGCCACCGGGAAATCGGTCACCGCCAGTACCCGCACCGCGGGATCGACATGCAGGTAGTATTGCTCGGTCTCGGCATCGAAATCCCCGATGCCGCGCACCAGGGGATCGTCGGCCACCATCCTGACGCGATAGCGCACCCCGTCATTGCCCGGATGCGCCACCCACTGGCTGCCGGTCAGGAACTGCCAGTCCACATTGTCGCGGAAAGCGTCGCACATGCCGCCGTGGCAGCCCGCGATGCCTGTCCCCGCCGCCACCGCCGCGCAGACGTTCAGCGCCTGATCCCGGCCGATCGCCGACATCGTCCAGACCGGCACGATCAGGTCATTGGCGGCCACTTCCGCAGGGTCGTCGAAACAGGAAAGCGAATCGGTCATCGTCACCGCGATGCCGGCCGCGCGCAGCCAGCCGGCGAACAGCGCCGCGACCCTGTCGGGTTCGTGCCCGTCCCAGCCGCCCCAGGTGACAAGCGCCTTGGTCATTTGCCTACCCTCATGCCCGCCGCGACCGCCGGAAGGGCGCCGCGGCAATTCCGATCAGCACCGCCGCCGCCGTCCAGCCGCCGGCAAAGCCGACCCCGGCCGACACCGCCCCTTCGCCCGTCGCCGGTACGGCGGGGCGGAAGTCGGCCCAGGTGGCGGCCAGCGTCTCGCCGTCGCGGAAGCGGTGCGGCAGCATCATGCGTTCCAAAGGCGAGGCGGCGCGGAGCAGCGCCAGATCGGCCTGCGCCGCCTCGGCCCGCGCGATGGTGCCGCGCATGTCGCCCTGGTGCGCCACCTGGAAGGCCGAGGCGGAAAGATCGGCCAGCGCCGCCTGCCGGGTCAGGCCCGCCTTTTCGGCCGAGGCGTCGAAGTCGGCCACCACCTCCGCCAGTGCATCCGCCTGCCCGCCGAGCCGCTGCAGGTACTGCTGCGAGAACTCGGGGAACTGCGAAAGCGCCACGGCGCCGGCAAGGCCGCCGAGGAGGGGAAGGATGCGCATGGAACGGGGCCTGTGGGGTTGTGGCGCCGGGTCGGAGGGTGGAGCGGGGGGGCGGGAAGGTCAAGCGGGGGGCGTCGTTCCAGCCTTGGCTGAGGGAACGGGAGGAGCGGAAGGTCGGTCTTGCCTTCCGTTTCCCTACAACCCCAACACCTTCCTGAGCCCCGCGTTGGCCCGCGTCTGCCAGCCCCTGCCATCCTGCTTCAGCCGCTCCAGCACATCGCGGTCGAGGTAGAGGGTGACGCGCCGCTTCCGTTCGCCCTCGGGCAGCGGCGGGCGGCCCCAACGACCATTTGCCTTGAGGATCCCGACGAGTTCGGGGTGGTCGGAGACGGGCCGGGCGCGGGCGAGGTCCTCTGCCGTCCATTCGGGATTGTCCGGATACCGGGCGATCCCTCGGTTGATGGCTTCGTCCTCTTGCGGCGTGGGAGGGATCGGGACTGGTCTCATCTTCCTTGCGTGTTCCACAATCTGAACTCCCTGCCGTTTGCCCTGCGGAGTCTGATCACGCGGATCATCGCCCCGCGTTGGGCGAAGACCAGAACATGAAGTCGCTCCCCGATCATCCCGAACACCCGCAGGCGAACTTCGCCGTAGTCCCTTCGCGTATCGGTGAGGACGACAACGCGTGTCCAGTCGAACCGCTCCGCTTCGGCGAAGTCCACGCCGTGCTTGGCGAGGTTGGTCCGGCGTTTGGTATCGTCCCAGTCGAGCATTTATATGCATATGTTATGTGGGGAAGTCAAGGTGAGGGGGAGGATGCGGGAGGGTGGTCAAC
>JBJXFU010000008.1:0-23537 GCA_046155885.1 Paracoccaceae bacterium | reverse complement strand
GGGCGCTATGTTGATCAGGCCTCGGGTGATAAGGCGCTTGCCGTCCTCGACCGGATCAAGGCGACGGGCGATTGCGGCGGACCGCGGCTGGCGGGGTCGCCATAACGCCCGCTCGCCCCTCCCATCGTTTCCGTAACCTCGCCAGTCCGCCGGAATCCGGCGCGACCGGTTCCGCCGGGCGCGGGTCTGGACAAACGCCATTTGCAGTCGCGGCATTCGATGCGATCCTTTCGCGGATCAGACGACTCGCCCCAGGGCGGATCGGGCCGAACAAACCGCGCGCCGTGCCGAGAGCGGCAACGACAACGAGGAGAGATCGGCCGATGAACTCGCACGGTACGGCCTACCGCCGCGCATCCATCGCCGACTACGTGTCGATCGCGCGCCCCGACCACTGGGTCAAGAACACCTTCATGCTGCCGGGGGCGGCGCTGGCGCTGATCGTCGATCCGGAAGTCACGCTGACGTCGCTCGAAATTCTGCCGGTCGCCGTCGTCTCGACCTGCCTCGTGGCCTCGGCCAACTACACGATCAACGAATTCCTCGACGGCGCCTTCGACCGCCACCACCCGACGAAATCCGCCCGTGCCACCGCGCAGGGGCTGATCCGGCCGGGCCTCGCGCTCTTGCAGTACGTCGCGCTGGCCTGGCTGGGGCTTTTCATCGCGAGCTTCCTTAATCCCGTCTTTCTCTATGCAAGCTTCGCCCTGCTGGTGATGGGGGTCATCTACAACGTCCGGCCGCTCCGCTCGAAGGACCGCGCCTATCTCGACGTGCTGTCGGAATCGATCAACAACCCGATCCGGCTGATCCTCGGCTGGGCGGCGATCACCACCATCGTCCTGCCGCCCTCGTCGCTGCTCATCAGCTACTGGATGGGAGGGGCCTATCTTATGGCGATGAAGCGCTACGCCGAATACCGGATGATCGGCGACCCGGCGCGCGCCGCGCTCTACCGGCGGTCCTTCGGGGTCTATACGGATCATTCGCTGATGCTCTCGGCCTTCTTCTACGCGCTGACCTCGGTCTTCTTCCTCGGGATCTTCCTGATCAAGTACAAGATCGAGTTCATCCTCTCCTTCCCGTTCTTCGCGCTGCTCTTCGTCTGGTACCAGGCGATCGCGATGCGCCCGGGATCGGCGGCGATCAACCCCGAACGGCTCTACACGGAGCCGAAGTTCGTGGCCTTTGTCGGGTTCCTTGGCGTGCTGGTCGCGGTGCTCTTCTGGGTCGACATCCCCCAGATCACGTACCTGATAGACCATACCGTCCACCGCGACATGCGCATCGTCATGCCCCCGGACCGCTGAACCGCTTTCCCCGAATCCCGCCAGCGAAAGCCCCTTCCGCATGTCGAAGTACTTCGTCTTCATCGTCGCCACCGTCATCCTGAACGCGACCTCCCAGCTTCTGATGAAGGCCGGCATGACCCGCCTCGGCCAGGCCGAGATGTCGGCCGGAAAAATCGGCGGGCTGCTCCTTTCGGCGGCGACCAGCCCGCTGATCATCCTCGGCCTTGCGACGATGACCGTCAGCATGGGCACGCACCTGATAAGCCTGTCGCGCTTCGACGTGAGCTTCGCCTTCCCGTTCCTGTCGATCGCCTATGTGATCGTCGCCGTCTGGGGCTATTTCGTCTTCGGCGAGGCGATGAACCTGACGCGGATCGTCGGGATCGGGACCATCGTCCTCGGCACCATCATCCTGTCGCAGAGCTGACGACGTGGCGATCCGGCACATCCTGATCGGCGGGAACGGGTTCCTCGGGCGCGAGATGGTGCGCCAGATTCTCGACCGGCCGGGCGACACGGCGGTCGTGGTGGACATGGCCGAAAGCTTTGCCCGGTTCCCGCGCCGCGACCCGTCCGGGATCGCCTACCACGAGGCTGACGTGGCCATGCCCGGCGCGCTCGACGGGCTAGGCCTTGCGCCCGGTGACGTGGTCCATCACCTCGCCACCCGGTTGATCACGCCGAACCGCCCGCGCTTCGGCCGCGACGCCTATTTCAACCGCTGCGCGGTCGATGGCACGCGCGAAATCCTCGCCTGGATGAAGCGCAAGGGGAACCGGCGGCTGGTCTTCTGGAGCACCGACATGGTCTACGGCCCGGCGGTCGAGGTGCCGCGGACCGAGAAGCACCCGCGCATGCCCTTCGGCCCCTACGGCCGGTCCAAAGTCGCGGCCGAGGATATCGTCGCGCCTGCGGTGGCGGCGGGTGACATCACCTGCACGATCTTCCGTCCGCGCCTGATCCTCGGCCCCGGGCGGCTGGGGATTCTCGAGGTCCTCTTCAGGCTCATCGACAAGGGCCGCCCGGTGCCGCTGATCGGGCGGGGGGTGAACCGGTTCCAGTTCGTCTCGGTCGCCGACTGCGCCCGAGCTTCGCTGACGGCCTCTGACCGGGGCTGCCCGAACGGCACCTACAACCTCGGGTCCGAGAATTCGCCGATGGTGATCGAGCTGATGACCGATTTCGTGCAGCGGACTGGATCGCGGTCGCGGATCGTCAAGACGCCGGGCGGGCTGGTGAAGGCGGTGCTGCGGACGTTGAACCTGGTCAAGCTGTCGCCGATGGACCCCGAGCAGTACGAGATCGCCGATCTCGACGTCTCGCTCGACATCGGCGCGGCACGGCGCGAGCTTGGCTGGCAGCCGCGCCACAAAGACCTTGACCTTCTGGTGGCGGCCTACCGGTCCTGGAAGGGCGAGGATGTGCGCCTGCCCTGACGGGCGACGGGTCGGGTAATGGAGCTGGGACGTATGCAGCGGATTCTACTGGCAAAAATCGAAGTCTGGCTTGTCCTGGCGCTGGCGATCCTCGGGATCGTGGGGGCGCTGGTCTTCGCCGCCATGGTGCTGGACGCCGCGCGCGTCACCGGCCATCCGCGCTTTGTTCAGCGCGCGGCGCTGGCCGTGGCCGAGGTGCCGCTCACGGCGCAGCAGCTTCTGCGCGGCGGGTCGCAGGACATGCACGGCTTCCGCGCCGAAAAGATCACGGGTACGGGCTGGTCTTTCGCCGAGGGCGCAGCCGGTACCGGGCTTTTGGGCTACCTTCTTGTCAGCCGCTTTGACGGCGACCGCCGCCGCCCGGTGGTGGACCTGATGTCGCTGGCCGACGGCAAGACGCGCCTGACCTGGGCGCCTGACATCGACGCGATACTTGCCGACGCCCCGCGCACCTCTTTGGTGGCGACGCTGTCGAACTGGACCAACGCGCGCTTCCGCATCATCCATCCCGACGTGACGGGGGATGGCGGGCTGCTGGTGAAGGACATGTATTCGCCGCTCGTCCGCATCGACGCCTGCGGTGTCCCCGAATGGCGGCTTGACGCGCAGATGTTTCATCATTCGACCGAATCCGACGGGAACGGCAACTGGTGGATCGGCGGCGTCATCGAGCCCGCCACCATCCCGCATGTCCCGCCCGGCTTTTTTGACGACGCGGCCACGCTCGTCTCGCCCGAAGGCAAGGTGCTGACCACCATCCCCTTGTCGGAACTGTTCATCCGCAAGGGCCTGCGCAGCCTGATCCACCCGATCGGCCGGTTCGACAAGGATCCGTTGCATAACAACGACATCGAGCCTGTTCTGGCGGACGGGCCGTACTGGAGGAAGGGCGATCTGTTCCTCAGCTTCCGTGCCAACTCAACGATCTTCCTCTACCGCCCCTCGACCGACGAGATCGTCTGGTCGAAGCGCGGTCCTTGGGAAGGCCAGCACGACATCGACATCCTCGACGACCACCGCATCGCGATCTACGACAACCGCGCCTATCACCCGGGCGATTTCGGGCGTGTGGACGGGGCTTCGGACGTCGTGGTCTACGACTTCGCGACCGGCCAGGTCAGCCACCCCTGGAAGGCGGCGATGGAGCGGGAGGGGGTGCAGTCGCTCTTCGAAGGACTCTTCACCGTGCTGCCGGGCGGGGCGCTGGTGGTGGAGAACCACGCGACGGGGCTGATCCTGGTTCTGGGGCCGGACGGCCGGACCCTTGCGCGTTACGTAAACCGTGGTGCGGACGGGGAAATCTATCAGCTTGGCTGGGGCCGCTGGATCGACCCGGCGCGGGGCGAGGCGGCGATTGCTGCGGCCGAAGGGGTTCGGAAGGAGAAGGGCTGCCCGGCGGCGGGGTAGTTCCGACCGTAGGGCGACAGGGCCCCCAAGCAGGACCGCGCCGGTACTACCTAAAACTTATCGACCGTGAATTCGGGCGGAATCTGTGGCGCTTTGCACGACGGGGCGAAAGCCCCCGATCCGGTTGCAAACCCTTGCGGGCGCTGGATTAATCACCGGACTCTGCAGCCCTTGCCGGGTGCCAGAAACCGTCCAGCAATATGCCAGCAACCTGCCATACGATCGTATGGCTTTGGGTAAATTAACCGTTAACTTCGAATCACCCTGGCGCTCCTCCGCGGCCCTTGCGACGGGGGAGGCTGCGGGCGCCGTCGGGGGGGGCAGTCCGCCCGTGATCTGCCTTCGCCCCCCTTGTGGGCTGTCAGCCATTGCGCATCCGTGCCCCGTCGGCGTCCCAGAGCGGACCGTCGAGGCGGGTGGCGCGGCGGCGGTCGCCGAGGATTTCGATTTCGACCTCGCGGGTGGCCAGCAGATCGGCAGGCAGGAAGCCTTGCGCCACCGACTTGCCGGTCCAGTGGCTGAACCCGCCCGAGGTGCAGAAGCCCACGACCTTGTCGCCCACCCAGATCGGCTCGTAGGCGACCACGTCGGCATCCTTCGCATCGACGACGAAGGCGCAAAGCCTGCGCTTCGGCCCGGCGGCCTTTTCGGCGGTGGCGGCGGCCTTGCCGATCCATTCGACCGGCTTGTTCCAGCGGATGAAGCGGTCGATGCCGGTTTCGCCGGGGAAGTAGTCGGGCGAGAATTCCCGCGCCCATGACCCGAAAAGCTTGTCGAGGCGAAGCGACATCATCGCGCGCATGCCGAAGGGGCGGATGCCGAGGTCCTGTCCGGCGTCCCACAACGCCTGCCAGAGGGCGCGTTCGTTCATGAAGTCGGTGTATATCTCAAAGCCGAGATCGCCCGTGTAGCTGACCCGCTGGACAAGGCATCGGGCCATGCCGACCGTGATCTCTTTCGCGTCCATGAAGCGGTAGGCCTGCGCCGACACATCCGCCCGCGTCACCCGCGCCAGAAGCTCGCGCGATTTCGGCCCGGCGATCTGGAAGCCGGTCAGGCGGTCGGACATGTTCTCGACGCTGACGCCGGGTTCGAGGTTCGCCTCGAACCAGCGGCGATGCTGGTCCTGCGCGCCGTAGCTGCCGGTCAGCTGGAATTCGGTTTCCGAGAGGCAGGTCACGGTCAGGTCGCCGATGATCTTTCCCTTGGGGCTGAGCATCGGGGTGAGCGACAGGCGCCCCGGCTGCGGGATCAGTCCCGCCATGATCCGGTCGAGCCAGCCCCGCGCATTGGGGCCCTTGACGCGGAACTTGCCGAAGTTCTGCACTTCGTTGATGCCCACGGCTTCGCGGACCGCGAAAACTTCCTGGCGCGTCGCCTCCCAGGCGTTCGAGCGCTTGAAGGAGGGTTCCTCATAGCGCGGCTCGCCGGGGAGCGCGAAGTAGTTCACCACCTCAAGCCCGTACTGGGCGCCCCAGACGGCGTTCATGCCGTCGAAAATGTCGTACATCGGCGTGGTGCGGAGCGGCCGGGCGGCGGGGCGTTCCTCGTTCGGGTAACCGACCGAGAAGCGCATCTGGTAGTTCTCGATGACCTTCGGGACGGTGTAGCCGGGCGAGGTCCAGGTGCCGAAGCGCGCCACGTCGAAGCCGCGGGGGTCCACTTCGGTCTCGCCGTGGATCATCCATTCGGCCAAGGATTTGCCCATGCCGCCGCCCTGGCTGAACCCGGCCATGACCGCGCACGCCGACCAGTAGTTGCGCAGGCCCGGGACCGGGCCGATCAGCGGGTTGCCGTCGGGGGCGAAGGTGAAGGGGCCGTGGATTACGCGCTTCACGCCCGTCCGTTCCAGCACCGGGAAGCGGCGGTAGGCGAAGGCGACGGAGTCCTCGATCTTGTCGAACTGCTCGTTCAGCAGTTCGTGGCCAAAATTCCAGGGGGTTCCGTCCACCGACCAGGGTTCGCAGGGCTGTTCGTAAAAGCCGATGCAGAGCCCGCGTCCTTCCTGCCGAAGATAGCTTTCGCCGCCCGGGTCCATGACATGGGGGAACTCGCGGCCGTCCTTCAGGATCGCCATGATTTCGGGGATGTCGTCGGTGACGAGGTACTGGTGCGCCATCGGCAGCAAGGGAAGGTAGATGCCCGCCATCGCGCCGACCTCGCGCGCCCAGAGGCCGCCGGCGTTGACCACGTGTTCGGCGCGGATCGTGCCCTTTTCGGTCACCACGTCCCAGCCGCCATCAGGGCGGGGGTTGGTTTCCAGCACGCGGTTGTGCAGCACGATCTCGGCCCCCGCCATACGCGCCGCCTTGGCATAGGCATGGGTGGTGCCCGATGGGTCGAGGTGCCCGTCGAGCGGGTCGTAAAGGCCGCCGATCACGCCTTCGACATTCACCAGGCCGTCGGTGCGGGCCTGGATTTCCTGTGGCAAGAGGATTTCGGTGTGCAGCCCCATGTAGCGGTGCTTGGCGCGTTCGGCGACCAGCATCTCGAACCGCGCCTGATTGTCGGCCAGCGTGATGCCGCCGACATGGTGGAGCCCGCAGGACATGCCGGTGATCTTTTCCAGCTCGCGGTAGAGCTGGATCGTGTAGCCCTGAAGGGCGGCCATGTTGGTGTCGCCGTTCAGCGTGTGAAAGCCGCCCGCGGCGTGCCAGGTGGAGCCGGAGGTGAGTTCCGAGCGTTCGACCAGCATCACGTCGGTCCAGCCGTACTTGGTCAGGTGGTAGAGGACCGAACAGCCGACGACGCCGCCGCCGATGACCAGAACCTGGGTATGGGTTTTCATTTGGGGTGCCTTCCTGCCGGGCCGCCGGGATCGGCGACAGCGTTAGACGCGGCGGGGCGGGCGGCATGTCATTCCGCGACGCGGACATGTCGTGTCTGGAACCGGGGCAGGGCGCTCATCGGCCCTGAAGGGCCTCTTCGCTCAGGCCCCTCGGAGCGAGGACGCCGGCAAGGGCGGCGGAGCGGCGCTGTCGGGTTACTTCTCGGGCAGGAGCCCCCTTGGACTGAACCTGAGCACCAGAAGCAGGATCACCCCCAGGGTCAGCAGCCGCGCCTGCCCGGCCATGTCCTTCATGTGATCCTTCAGCGGCCCCTCCTGCATGGTCGAGGTCACCCAGGTCATCAGGTCTGGGCCCCAGGACTCGACCTTGATGTAGAGGAAATAGATCAGGAACGCGCCCAGCATAGCACCCCAGTTGTTGACCGATCCGCCGACGATCACCATCACCCAGATGAGGAAAGTGAAGCGCAGGGGCGTGTAGGACGACGGCGTGATCTGCGCGTCCATCGTCACCATCATCGCGCCCGCCAGCCCGCAGATCGCCGAGCCGAGGATGAAGATCTGCAGGTGCCGCCCGGTGACGTTCTTGCCCATTGCCTCGGCCGCCGTCTCGTTGTCGCGGATCGCCCGCATCATCCGGCCCCAGGGGCTGTTGAGAGCGCGTTCGGTCAGCCAGATGAGGGCAAGCAGAATGACCACGATGTAGCCCATCCAGCAGAGCTTGACGAAGACGGTCGAGAAGGTCACCGGCGTGGTGCCGAAGACATCCGCCCAGCCCTGCCAGTAGGCGCTTTGCTGAAGGTCGATTTCGTAAGGAACGGGCTGCGGGATGCCGGTCACGTTCTTCACGCCGCGCGCCAGCCAGTCCTCGTTCTTCAGGACGGCGACGATGATTTCGCCGATGCCGAGGGTGGCGATGGCGAGGTAGTCCGAGCGGAGCCCCAGCGAGATCTTTCCGATCACCCAGGCGGCCGCCGCCGCCATCAGCGCGCCCACCGGCCAAGACAGGATCACCCCGGCATGGGTGCCGAAGATCAGGTCGATGCCGAGCCCGCCGACGTTGCCGGCGAAGGCGGGGTTCATCGTCTCGACCGTGGCCACGGCGGGGTCGAGCACGGCGCGGTAGGCGAAGAAGCCGCCGATCAGGATGGCGAGGATCGCCAGTGTCCGGGTCCGGCCCGAGGTGCGGGCGTAGGCGAAGACGGCGGCGGCGATGGCGGCGATGCCGAGCAGAAGGGCAAGCGGGATCCGCCAGCCGCCGGCGAGGATCGCGTCGGTCTGCGGGGGCATCGAGATCAGGACCGGGGCGAGGCCGCCGAGCGCCACGAAGCCGACGATGCCGGTGTTGAAGAGGCCGGCGTAGCCCCACTGCATGTTCACGCCGAGCGCCATGATCGCCGAAATCAGCGCCATGTTGAGGATGCCGAGCGCGGTGTTCCAGGTGCCGAAGTACATGCCTTCAGAGAGGAAGAGCAGCGCGACGATCCCGAAGAGGATGACGGGCCGGGTTCCCGAGGCAGGCGCGTCGGACTGGCGGGTCTGGCTCATACCGCTTTCCCCTTGAAGATGCCGGTGGGTCGGAAGAGGAGCACGATGATCAGGATCGCGAAGGAGACCGCGAACTTGTATTCGGTCGAGAGAAGCTGGACCAACCCCTCGGGCGCCCAGGAATCCGGCGTCAGGTAGGTGATCACCTTCTTGAAGGCGAAGGTCACGGCGATTTCCGAAAACGCGATCAGGAAGCCCCCGGCGATGGCGCCGAGCGGGTTGCCGAGGCCCCCCACCACGGCGGCCGCGAAGATCGGCAGCAGGAGCGAGAAGTAGTTGAAGGGGCGGAAGGACTTGTCGAGTCCGTAGAGCACGCCGGCGGTGACGGCGAGCGCGGTGGCGATGATCCAGGTGACCATCACCACCCGTTCGGGGTCGATGCCGGAAAGCAGCGCCAGGTCCTCGTTGTCGGAATATGCGCGCATCGACTTGCCGGTGCGGGTGCGGTTCAGGAACCAGAACAGGGCCGCCACCGCGATCGCCGCGACCACGACCGTCAGCGTCGCGGTCGCCTTTACCGACAGCCCTTCGTCCAGGCCGGTCCACTCCTTGAACTCCGGCGCGGTGATCATGAACCGCGCGCCGTCGGCGAAGTTGCGGTCGTCGGTGCCGATGATGAAGCGGGTCAGCGCGTTCATGATGAACATCACGCCGACCGAGGCGATGACGACGATCACCGGGGCGGCGCGCTGGCGGCGGTAGAAGCGGTAGACGATGCGGTCGGTCAGAAGCACCACCGCGATTGTGCCGGCGATGCCCACGGGCAGGGCGAGGAGCGCCGTAGGCAGGACGCCGAGGGTGATGCCGAGGTATTGCAGGCCCCAGGTGGCGAGGATGGTGACGCCTGTGCCGAAGGCCATCGTGTCGCCGTGCGCGAAGTTGGAAAAGCGCAGGATGCCGTAGATCAGCGTGGCGCCGAGCGCGCCGAGGGCCAGTTGCGCCCCGTAGGAAGCGCCGGGGATGACGACGTAGTTCAGGATCGCGACGAGGGCGTTGAGGATATCGGTCATCGCGTCGCCTCGGTGCAGGTGCCTTTGGTGGAGCGCGTGGCGAGACCCTGCGCGCCCACCTGGGATGCGGTGATTTCGGACGGGTGGACAGGATCTCCTTCGGTGGTGGCGACGGCGATCATGAGAGGGCCTGCGTCGAGCATCGCGAAGACGGCGACGATCCGCCCGTCGGGCCCGGGTTGGACGAGAGAGGCGGGGAAGGTCTGGCCTGCGATCTCAAGGCCGTAGAGGTCGCCGTTCTGGCTGAGCGTCAGCTTTTCCCCGGCGAAGTCGCAGTTGAGGAGGAGGTCGTGGCGGCCCTCGGCGAGGGCGGGGGAGGAGAGGGCGAAGGCAGCTACGATCAGCGCCCTTTTCAGCCAGTCTGCATCGCTTTTCCGCCATGCCCCCGCAACAGAGGGCGGCGCCCGACCGCGGGGGGGCGCGCCAACGGCTTTGGTCCGCGCTTTATGGTCCCTCCAACCCTGACGGTGTTCCCGCAGACTGCCGTTGCGGTGGCGCCCGCCCGGGGGGCGGTCGGGCGCCGCCCGGGCCGCTGCGCGGCTGTTCCGGGCAAGGGGGCGGTGGGGGCAGGGCAGGAAAGAAGCGAAATGCCCCGCGCGCAGCGCCCCTGTTCTCAGACGGATGGCCGGCTTTTTCATTCTGGCTCACCCCCCCAGAAACGTCCGGCGCACGTCCGGGTTCGCCAGCAGCGCCTCGCCCGTGTCGGTATAGGCGTTCCGGCCCTGCACCAGCACATAGCCCGTATCGGCGATGCTCAGCGCCTGCCGCGCATTCTGTTCGACCATCAGGATAGTGATGCCCGCCCTCGCGACCTCGATGATCCGGTCGAAGAGCTCGTCCATGACGATGGGGCTGACCCCGGCGGTGGGCTCATCCAGCATCAGGAGTTCGGGGTCGGTCATCAGCGCGCGGCCGACCGCGACCTGCTGGCGCTGGCCGCCTGACAACTCACCCGCCGCCTGACGGCGCTTGTCCTTGAGGATGGGGAAGAGGGTATAGACCTGCTCCATCGACTGCTTGATGTCGTCGCGGCGCAGGAAGGCGCCCATTTCGAGGTTTTCCTCGACGCTCATCGAGGGGAAGACGTTGTTGGTCTGCGGCACGAAGGCCATGCCCTTTTCCACCCGTTCGCGGGGAGAAAGGCGGGTGATGTCCTCGCCCTTCAGCCGCACATGGCCGGCGCGGACGTTCAGCATGCCGAATACGGCCTTCATGGCGGTCGACTTGCCGGCGCCGTTCGGGCCGACGATGACCGCGATCCTGCCCTTCTCGACTGCTATGGTGCAGCCGTGCAGGATGTCGGTCGGCCCGTAGCCGCCGGTCATCTGGTCGCCGATGAGGAAGGGCTCGGTCATTCGGGGTCCGGTTGCCGGTTCAGCGTCGCTTTGATACATGTCGGATGCCCGCTCGTCGGCGGAGTCAGGCCGACACCAGCAGTCCCTCTGTCCGTCGTCCAGGGCTGGCGGGCGCTCACGCCACCCCCTCCTTCACCTTGTTCTTCAGCCCGCGGCCCAGATAGGCCTCGATCACCGCCTCGTTCTTCATGATCTGGTCCGAACTGCCGGTTGCCAGCACCTTGCCCTCGGCCATCACGATCACCGGGTCGCAGAGCCGTGCGATGAAGTCCATGTCGTGCTCGATCACGCAGAATGTGTAGCCGCGTTCCTTGTTCAGCCGCACGATGGCGTCGCCGATGGTGTTGAGAAGCGTCCGGTTGACGCCCGCGCCGACCTCGTCGAGGAAGACGATCTTGGCATCGACCATCATCGTCCGGCCGAGTTCGAGGAGTTTCTTCTGCCCACCCGACAGGTTCCCGGCCTTTTCCTCGGCCAGATGAGAAATCGTCAGGAAGTCAAGGACTTCGTCGGCCTTCTTCAGAAGTTCCGCTTCCTCGGCGGCGATCCGGCCGCGCCGGAAGAGCGCGGTCAAGAGCGTTTCGCCCGACTGGGCCGCAGGCACCATCATCAGGTTCTCGCGCACCGTCATCGAACTGAACTCGTGCGCGATCTGGAAGGTGCGCAGGAGTCCCTTGTGGAAGAGCACATGCGGCGGCAGGCCCGAGATATCCTCGCCATCCATCAGGACGCGGCCCGAGGTTGGTTGATAGACCCCCGCCACAACGTTGAAAAGTGTGGTTTTTCCGGCGCCGTTGGGGCCGATCAGGCCGGTGATCGAGCCGGTCGCGATGTCAAGCGATGCGCCGTCGACGGCGCGGAATCCGCCGAAGTGCTTGTGCAGATTCTCGACGACGATCATGTCGGCTGCGTTTGCCCCCCCCGAGGTGCGCCGCCGTCCCGTTGGCCGGGATCGGCGGGCGGACCAGTCCTTGCGGTGCTTGCGAAACAGCCCGGGGGGTGGCCCCGGGCTGCTCGGTTATCGCATGGTCGTGCCGATCAGCGCCACTTGACGGTGGTGATCTTGCCGTCCTTGTACTCGATCTCGCGATAGCGGCCCGCGGATTCGCCCGGCCCGATCAGGTTGACGCCCGTCGCGCCGTCATAGTCGATCGCCGTGCCCGCCGCGATCAGGTCGAGCGCCTTGCCCAGGTCGCCGGGCATGATCTTTTCGCCCGGGCCGTTGGCGATGGTCAGGACCTTGTCCTTCCAGACGGCCGGATCGGTCGAACCGGCGGCGGCCATCGACAGCATGATGAGCGCGGCGGCATCGTAGCTTTCCGGCGTGTAGGGCGAGTTCACGTCGAACGCGCCGCCCGAGGCGTCGGCGAGAACCGTCATGCCGGGCGAATCCGAACCCGGAACCTGGCCGTACGAGCCGTTCAGTTCCTGGCCGAACTTCGCTTCGAGGTTGTCGCCGATCATGCCGCCCGGCAGTTCGAAGGTCTTGAAGGCGCCCGCGTCGATGGCCGCGCGGATGACGCCCGAGCCGCCCTGGTCGAGGTAGCCCGCGACGATCAGGATGTCGCCGCCCGCCGCCGCCAGCGCCGCCGCCTCGGCCGAGTAGTCGGCCTTGCCGTCTTCGTGCGCGAGCGAGATGGTGATCTTGCCGCCCTTGGCTTCGAAGCCCTTCTGGATCGCTTCGGCAAGGCCCTTGCCGTAGTCGCTGTTGGAATAGGTCAGCGCGGCCGAGGTGATCCCGCGTTCGGTCATCACCTCGCCGGCGATTTCGCCTTCGCGCGCGTCCGAAGGCGCGGTACGGAAGAACAGGCCTGCATCTTCGGCCGTCGAAAGCGCGGGCGAAGTGGCCGAGGGCGAGATCATCACGATGCCGTTCGGCACCGCGACGTTGGCGAGCGTCGCGATGGTGACGCCCGAGCAGTC
Source organism: Paracoccaceae bacterium (assembly GCA_046155885.1). GTDB lineage: Bacteria > Pseudomonadota > Alphaproteobacteria > Rhodobacterales > Rhodobacteraceae > JAOADN01. The sequence goes on along the minus strand of JBJXFU010000008.1, from coordinate 10,778 downwards.
GCCGCCGATGATCGCCTTGACGCCTTCGACGGTGACCATCTTCTCGGCCGCGGCCTGGGCGGCGGCGGCGTCGATGCAGGTCGAGTCGCCCCGCGTCGCGGCAAAGGTCGTGCCGCCCGGGAACTTGCCCGAGGCGTTCACTTCCGCGATCGCCGCCTCGGCGGCGTTCGCCATCGAGCCGGTGAGGGATTCGATCGGTCCGGTGAAGCCGAAGAGGATGCCGAGCTTCACTTCGTCGGCCGAGGCCGCACCCGCGCAGAGCGCCGTGGCCGCAGTGGCAAGAAGCAGTTTTTTCATTGTTCACTCCCATGTTGGACTGAAGTCCTCGGGCGAACGTAAAGCGGGGCGCGGGAAAAGGAAAGTCCCGCAAGGCGCCCGCCAAGCGCGCGTCTGTCCTTCGTCTTGGCGGAAATATCCTGAGGTGGGTCCGGGAGGGCCGACAGCCTTCCAGGCCTCACCGCCGGGCGCGCTGGGTCAGATGGAGAGGCGGGGCCCGGGGCCCGATCCGTGCGTGCCGCGTTCGCGGTAGGGCGTCGTCTGGTAATGCGCGCGGTAGCATTTCGAGAAATGCGAGGGGCTCGCGAAGCCGCAGGCCAGCGCCACGTTGATCACGCTCATGTCGGTCTGCATCAGCAGGTTCCGCGCCTTCTGCAACCTGAGCTCCATATAGTACCGCTTCGGGCTGCGGCTGAGGTAGCGGCGGAACAGCCGTTCGAGCTGGCGGGTGGACATGCCGACATTCTCGGCCAGCGTCGCCGGGCTGATCGGCGTTTCGATATTGGCCTCCATCATCTGGATGACCTTTGAGAGCTTGGGGTGCCTGACCCCGATCCGCGTCGGGATCGACAGGCGCTGGGTGTCCTGGTCGGTGCGGATCTGGGAATAGATCAGCTGGTCGGCGGTGGTGTTGGCGACTTCCTCGCCGTGGTCGTCGGCGATGATCTTCAGCATCAGGTCGATCGAGGCGGTGCCGCCCGCCGTGGACATCCGGTTTCCGTCAAGGACGAAGACCGACTTGGTCAGCTTCACGCCCTCGAATTCCTCAAGGAAACTATCCTGATTCTCCCAGTGTATGGTGGCGCGTTTGCCTTCCAGAAGGCCGGCCCTGGCGACTGTGTAAGAACCGGTGCAGAGCCCGCCGATGGCGACGCCGCGCCGCGCTTCGCGCCGCAGCCAGTTCAGGACCGGCCGCGACGTCGCCTCCTGCACGTCGATGCCGCCGCAGACGAGGATCGTGTCGTCGCGGGAGATCTCCTCCAGCCCCATGTCGAGCCGGAAGGCGACGCCGTTGGAACAGACCGCCTCGACCCCGCCTTCGCCGGCGAGCGCCCAGGAATAGCTGTCATGTCCGAGCACGCGGTTGGCCAGGCGCAGGGGTTCGATCGCGCAGGCGAAGGACAGCATGGTGAAGCGGCGCAAGAGCAGGAAGACGAAACGCCGCCTGCGGACCTCGGACCGGCCCGCCGCCTTTGCCACCCGCATGCTGACCTGCATTATGCGACTCTTTCGCGTCGTTTTGCGGACATGATCACCAATCGCCGCCGCGTTCAAGGGGAGCCCACGCCAGGCGGCCCCAGGGCAGCCAACTTGCGTTTGCAAGCGGGCGTGCTGCGGCGTATAGGGCCGCCTGTCCGACGGCTCAGGCGGGAGAACGACGATGACAAAGGGCTGGACGAAGTCCGACTGGCGCAGGAAACCGCGGGTCCAGATGCCGGACTATCCGGACCAGGGCGCGCTTCGGGCCGTCGAGACGCAGCTTGGCAAGTACCCCCCGCTGGTCTTCGCGGGTGAGGCGCGCAAGCTGAAGCGGGCGCTGGGCGACGTGGCGGAAGGCAAGGCCTTCCTGCTGCAGGGCGGCGACTGCGCCGAAAGCTTCGCCGAGTTTTCGGCCGACAACATCCGCGACACCTTCAAGGTGATGCTGCAGATGGCGATCGTCCTGACCTGGGGTGCGAAGGTGCCGGTAGTCAAGGTCGGCCGCGTCGCGGGCCAGTTCGCCAAGCCCCGCTCGGCGCCGAACGAGGTGATCGGCGGGGTGGAGCTGCCGTCCTACAAGGGCGACATCATCAACGGCTTCGACTTCACCCCGGAAGCGCGCATCCCCGATCCGGCGCGGATGCTGCAGGCCTATACGCAGGCGGCGGCCAGCCTGAACCTGCTGCGCGCCTTTTCGACGGGCGGTTATGCTGACATCCACCGGGTGCAAAGCTGGATCGCCGGCTACACCGAAGAGGACGAGGCGAAGCGCTACCGCGAGATCGCCATGCGCATCCAGGATGCGATGGATTTCATGGCCGCGGCGGGTGTCACGTCCGACACAGCCGGGTCGCTGGGCGTGGTCGATTTCTACACCAGCCACGAGGCGCTGCTTCTGGAATACGAAGAGGCGCTGGCCCGCATCGATTCGACGACCGGTCTGCCGGTCGCGGGCTCGGGTCACATGATCTGGATCGGCGACCGCACGCGGCAGCCGGACGGCGCACATGTGGACTTCGCGCGTGGCGTGCAGAACCCTATCGGCCTGAAATGCGGCCCCTCGACCACGGCCGAGGATCTGAAGGTGCTGATGGCGAAGCTGAACCCCGCGAGCGAGGCCGGGCGGCTCACGCTCATCGCCCGTTTCGGCGCGGGCAAGGTCGGCGACCATCTGCCGCGCCTGATCCGCACGGTGCGCGAGGAAGGGGCGAAGGTCGTGTGGTCCTGCGACCCGATGCACGGAAACACGATCAAGTCATCCTCGGGTTACAAGACCCGCCCCTTCGAAAGCGTCCTGCGCGAGGTGCGCGAGTTCTTCGCCATCCACAAGACGGAAGGCACGATCCCCGGGGGCGTGCATTTCGAGATGACCGGCCGCGACGTGACCGAGTGCACCGGCGGGGTTCGCGCGGTGACCGACGAAGACCTGTCGGACCGCTACCACACCGCCTGCGACCCGCGGCTGAACGCCAGCCAGTCGCTGGAACTGGCCTTCCTGGTGGCCGAGGAACTGCTCGACCGGCGGGCGGAGCAAAAGGCGGCAGCCGTCTGAGGGCTGCCGCGACACTCGATACCAACGGCGGCCGGGCGCGCGCCCGTCAGTCGGATTTCACCAGCCGCAGATGCGCGCGGCTGGCCGCCCGGGGTGCCGGACGGAACGGCGCGGCGGCTTCCGCCATGCCCGCGACGGCCGCCGCCCTTTCCAGCCCCGCCCGGACCTCGCGGCGCAGCGGACGCCCGGCTTCGACCGGCAGGCGGGTGATCTCGGCCACGTCGAAGCGGCGCGGCGCCCGCCCTATCGCGCCTTCGGTGACAAGGCAGCCCAGCGCGCGCGAGATATCGCCCAGGTCCGACCGCAGCGGCAGAAGGTTCAACTTCGCCTGCAAGTCGGGCTTGCCGATCGCCGTTTCGGCCACCAGCCGGAACTCAACGGCGGCGGGCTTGGTGAACACCTCTTCCATCGCCTCGGCGAAATCGGTGCGGCTTCGCATGCTGATCAGCGAACTGATCGGAAGCCCGCGAACCTCCATCCCCATCAGGTCGCTGAGATGCATGCCGGCAAGACGGAAGCGGGCGATCTGCGGTGCGACGCGTTCGATGACAAAGGCGTATTCCAGCGTCCGCTCGATGCCGCGCGGGTCGATATCCGACCGCAGCGGCACCAGCCGTCCGCCGCGCAGGCCTTCCCAATAGGCCGACATCTCGTTGATGTGGGCGTAGTTCAGGTTGTTCATGTGCCCCGCCATCGAGACGATCTTTCCACCACCGCCAACGTCGTCAATCATCACGCCACCGCCTGTTACGGGCTCCGTCCTTCGCCGGTCGGGCCGGCCGCGTTGTCGCGGCAGTCAGGCTCTGTTAACCGTAAGTCCGGATTCCTTACCCGACCGTTAAAGTAACGCGTCCGGGCCCGCAGGTGGGGGACAAAAGTCTTAAATGGTAAACTCCACCGTTTCGATGACCGGCTTCGCCTCGCGGCGGGGCGAGGGGGAAGGGCGGAGCTGGACCTGGGATATCCGTTCGGTGAACGGCAAGGGTCTCGACCTGCGGCTGCGGCTGCCCGAAGGGGTGGAGGGCCTGGAGGCGGGCGCCCGCGCCGCTGTGGGGAAAGCGGTTCAGCGCGGCAGCGTCACCCTGTCGTTGCGGATCGCCCGGACGGCGGGTGCCGAGGCGCTGCGGGTCAGTCCCGGGGGTCTGGCGGCGGCGCTCGCCGCGCTCAGGGCGGTGGAACAGGCGGCCTTCGACCATGACCTTTCGCTCACCCCGGCGACGGCCGGCGAGGTTCTCGGCCTGCGCGGCGTGACCGACCAGAGCGGCGAAGTCGCCGACGACCCGGACCTGACGGCGATGCTGCTGGGCGATCTCGATGCGCTGGTTGCCGATTTCGTCGCCGTCCGCCGGGCAGAAGGCGAAACGCTGGGCAAGGTGATGCTGGCCCAGATCGCCCGGATCGAGGCGCTGACCGCCGAAGCCGGCAAAGCCGCCGAGGCGCGCCGCCCGGTCGCCGAGAAAGCCCTGCGCGAGAACCTCGCCCGGGTGCTTGCCGGCGCCGCCGAGGCCGACCCACAGCGGGTCGCACAGGAACTTGCGCTGCTTGCCGTGAAGGCGGATGTCACCGAAGAGATCGACCGCCTGAAGGCCCATGCCGGCCAGGCGCGCGGGCTGATCGGGCAGGGCGGCGCGGTCGGCCGCAAGATCGACTTCCTGATGCAGGAGTTCATGCGCGAGGCCAATACGCTCTGTTCGAAATCCGGCGACGTGGCGCTGACCCGCATCGGGCTCGACCTGAAGCTGGTGGTCGATCAGCTGCGCGAGCAGGTGCAGAACGTCGAATGAAGGGCGGGCCTGACATTCTTCGCAAGGGGATGCTGGTCATCCTGTCCTCGCCTTCGGGGGCGGGCAAGACGACGCTGTCGCGGCGGCTGATGGATTGGGACCCGACGATCCGGTTTTCGGTATCGGCCACCACCCGCCCGGCCCGGCCGGGCGAGATGGACGGGCGCGAATACCACTTCCGATCCAAGGCCGAGTTTCGCGCGATGGTCGCCTCGGGCGAGATGCTGGAACATGCCGAGGTCTTCGGGCATCTCTACGGCAGCCCCCGCGCCGCGGTCGAGGCGGCGATGGCCGAGGGGCGCGATACGCTTTTCGACATCGACTGGCAGGGCGGCCAGCAGATCAGGAATTCTGCGCTCGGCCGCGACACGGTGTCGATCTTCATCCTGCCGCCGTCGATCGCGGAACTGGACCGGCGGCTCCGCCTGCGCGGGCAGGACAGCGAGGCGGTGATCCGAGGGCGGATGGCGAAGTCCGAGGCGGAGATCAGCCACTGGGGCGAGTACGACTATGTGCTGGTCAACGCCGGCCTTGACGACACCGAGGCGTGGCTGCGGACGATCCTGATGGCCGAACGGCTGCGGAGGGACCGCCAGCCTTGGCTGTCGGACTTCGTTAAGGGCCTGAACCGGGAGTTCGAGACGCGATGATCTGGTCGCTCGACGGCATTGCCCCCGAGATCGGCGAAGGCGTGTGGGTCGCGCCGGACGCGAACGTGATCGGGCGCGTGGTGCTGGAGGACCAGGCAAGCGTCTGGTTCGGCGCGACTTTGCGCGGCGACATGGAGGAGATCCGCATCGGGCGCGGTTCCAACGTGCAGGAGGCCTGCGTCCTGCACACCGATACGGGCTTTCCCCTGACCGTGGGCGCGGACTGCACCATCGGGCACAAGGCCATGCTGCACGGCTGCACGATTGGCGAGGGCTCGCTGGTCGGCATGTGCGCGACCGTGCTGAACGGCGCGAAGGTGGGTCGCGGCTGCCTGATCGGCGCCGGGGCGCTGGTGACCGAAGGCAAGGAGATTCCCGACGGCGCCCTGGTAATGGGCGCGCCGGGCCGGGTGGTGCGGATGCTCGACGCCGAGGGGAGTGCGCGGCTGGTGCGGGCGGCGGCGCATTACCGGGCGAATGCGCGGCGCTTCCGCGACGGTCTGAAACCGCTATGACCGGGGTGCCCGGGGTGAAAGCGCTGCGGAGTGGAACGAATGTTCCATCCGTGCTACGACCGGCGCGGAAGCGACCGACACGGGACCCCGATGGACAAGCCCCTTGCCCCCGACCGCGGCGCGCCTGCGAGCGTCGAGGCCTTCAACGCGCGTCTGCGCGAGGTGTCCGAAGGCCTGCCGAAGCGGCTCCGCCAATGTGCCGACTACGTCGCCGCGAACGCCGACCGCATCGCCGTCTCGACCGTGGCCGAGATCGCCCAGGGAGCGGGGGTGCCGCCGTCGGCGGTGATGCGCTTCTGTCAGCTTCTGGGGTTCGCCGGCTATTCCGGCATGCAGCGGCTGTTCCGCGACAGCTTCGCCCCGGTCCGGCCCGACTATGCGACGCGGCTCAGGAACTTGCGCGCCACGGGGGGCGGTTCAGCCTCGGCGCTGCTTGCCGAGTTCGTCGAGGCGGGACACCAGTCGCTGGAGGCGCTCGCCCGCGACGCGGACATAGCCGCGCTGGACGCGGCGGTGGGGCTTCTGGCGAAGGCCGGCACGATCCATATTGCGGGGTTCCGGCGGGCCTTTCCGGTCGCGGGCTACCTCGCCTACGCCTTCGAGAAGATGAACGTTCCAGCCATGCTGCATGACGGGACCGGCAAGCTCGACCATTCCAACGCGCTCCGGGCGGGAGACGTGCTTATCGCGGTGACCTTCGCGCCATATTCGGTCGAGACCGTCGCGCTTGCCGAAGCGGCGGCGGCGCGGCGCATCCCTGTCGTCGCCGTCACCGACACCGCGCTCAGCCCCGTCGCACGTTCGGCGCGCGCGCTTCTCACAGTGCCGGAAGTGGATTTCGGCGCGTTCCGGTCGCTTTCCGCGACGCTCGCGCTGGCCATCACTCTTGCCGTTGCGGTCGGCGCCGCCAGGGCCGGGTTGACGAAGTGAGGCATCAGCATTTTCGGCGGCAGGGGCCCTTCCATTCGGGCGCGGAATAGAATAAATATTCTAAACTCACAGCCGACCCTGAGTCTGGCGCCGAAGTGAAGGCGGACGCTGCATGAAGACCCTCGACGTCATCACCATCGGGCGGTCCTCGGTTGACCTTTACGGCGCGCAGGTCGGTGGGCGGCTTGAGGACATGGGGTCGTTCCAGAAGTATATCGGCGGCAGCCCGACCAACATGGCCGCCGGAATGGCACGGCTGGGGCTGAAATCGGCGCTGATCACCCGCGTCGGGGACGAGCACATGGGCCGCTTCATCCGCGAGGAACTGGGGCGCGAGGGCGTGGACGTGCGGGGGGTGAAGACCGACCCCGAGCGGCTGACCGCGCTGGTTCTTCTGGGAATACGCGATGAGCGTCAGTTCCCGCTGATCTTCTACCGCGAGAACTGCGCCGACATGGCGCTCTGCGAGGACGACATCGACGAGGGCTTCATCGCCGAGGCGCGGGCGGTGGTGGCCACCGGCACGCACCTGTCCCATCCCCGCACCGAAGCGGCCGTCCTGAAGGCCCTTCGGCTGGCCCGCAGGCACGGGCTGCAAACCGCGCTGGACATCGACTATCGCCCGAACCTCTGGGGTCTGGCCGGGCACGGCGCGGGTGAGGAGCGGTTCATCGAAAGCGCGAAGGTCACCGCGAAACTGCAGGACAGCCTTCACCTTTTCGACCTGATCGTCGGCACCGAGGAAGAGTTCCACATCGCCGGCGGCTCGACCGACACCATCGCGGCGCTGCGGGCGGTGCGGGGTGTGTCGCAAGCCGCGCTGGTCTGCAAGCGCGGGCCGATGGGCGCGGTCGCCTTCACCGGCGCGATCCCCGCGACTTTGGACGAAGGCCAGTCCGGCCCCGGCTTTCCGATCGAGGTGTTCAACGTACTCGGCGCGGGCGACGGGTTCATGTCGGGGCTAACGAAGGGCTGGCTTGACGGCGAACCCTGGCCGGTGGCGCTGACCTACGCCAATGCCTGCGGCGCCTTCGCGGTCAGCCGCCACGGCTGCACGCCGTCCTACCCGAGCTGGGACGAGCTGCAGTTCTTCCTGAAGCGCGGGGTGGTCACGCCCGCCCTGCGCAAGGACCCCGCGCTGGAACAGGTCCACTGGTCCACCAACCGCCGCAAGGACTGGGCTGAGGTCCGCGCCTTCGCCTTCGACCACCGCGCGCAGCTTGAGACGCTGCCGGGTGCCACCCCGGAGAAGATCGCGCGGTTCAAGGAGCTATGCCTTGATGCCACGCTCAAGGTCGCGGACGGCCGCCCCGGCTACGGGCTTCTCTGCGACAGCCGCCTCGGACGCACGGCGCTTTACCGGGCGGCGGGGCAGGGGCTCTGGATCGGGCGCCCGGTGGAATGGCCCGGCTCGCGCCCGCTGACGCTGGAGCCCGAGATCGGGGAGGATTATGGCGGGCTGTCCGAATGGCCGCTGGAACATGTGGTGAAGGTCCTGTGCTTCTGCCACCCGGACGATGCCGAGGAAATGCGGGCAAAGCAGGAGGAGGTGGTCATGCGCCTTTTCCAGGCCTGCCGCCGGAACCGGCTGGAAATGCTGCTGGAAGTGATCCCGTCAAAGGTCGGCCCGGTTGAGGACGACACAGTGGCCAAGCTGATCGCGCGCTTCTACGATATCGGCGTCTATCCCGACTGGTGGAAGCTTGAACCGATGCGCACCGATGCCGCCTGGGCGGCGACCACGAAGGCCATAGAAGACCGCGACCCGCATGTGCAGGGCATCGTGGTGCTGGGCCTCGGCCAGAGCGAGGCGGAACTGGCCGCGTCGTTCCGGCTTGCGGCGCGCTATCCGCTGGTGAAGGGCTTTGCGGTCGGGCGGACGATCCATGCCGATACCGGCCGGGACTGGATGGACGGCAAGGTGGGCGACGAGGCGGCGGTGGCGGCAATGGCCGCGAACTTCGCCCGGCTTTGCGGATGCTGGGATGCGGCACGGGCCGCGAAAGGGGTTGCGGCATGACAACGATCCGGCTGACCGCCGCGCAGGCGATGGTGAAGTGGCTTTCGGTGCAGATGGTGCCGCCCGAATCCGGTGGCGGGCGCTTCATCGAGGGCGTCTGGGCGATCTTCGGCCACGGCAACGTGGCGGGCCTGGGCGAGGCGCTGCATGCCCACCGCGACGTGCTGCCGACCTGGCGGGGCCACAACGAACAGACGATGGCCCATACCGCGATCGCCTATGCCAAGGCGATGAAGCGGCGCAAGGCCATGGCGGTCACCACCTCGATCGGGCCGGGGGCGACGAATGTGGTAACGGCGGCGGCGCTGGCGCATGTGAACCGGCTGCCGGTGCTGATCATCCCCGGCGATGTCTTCGCCAACCGCGCGCCCGATCCGGTGCTGCAGCAGGTGGAAGCCTTCGGCGACGGCACGGTCAGCGCCAATGACTGCTTCCGCCCGGTCAGCCGCTATTTCGACCGGATCCTGCGGCCCGAGCAGATCATGACCGCGCTGCCCCGCGCGCTGCGCGTGTTGACCGACCCGGCCGAGTGCGGGCCGGTGACGCTGGCCTTCTGCCAGGACGTGCAGTCCGAGGCTTACGATTATCCGGAAAGCTTCTTCGCGCCGAAGGTCTGGCACGTGCGGCGGCCCCAGCCGGACGCCAGCGAGCTTGCCGAGGCGGTCTCGGCGCTGAAGGCGGCGAAGAAGCCGGTGATCGTCGCCGGGGGCGGGGTGATCTATTCCGGGGCCGAGGCCGAACTGGCCGCCTTCGCCGAAACGCATGGCGTACCGGTGGTGGAAACGCAGGCGGGCAAGTCGGTGCTGGGCCACGACCATGCGCTGAACTTCGGCCCGGTGGGGGTGACGGGGGCGTCGAGCGCCAACATCGTCTGCGAGACGGCCGATCTGGTGATCGGGGTGGGGACGCGCTTTCAGGACTTCACCACCGGGTCATGGTCGCTGTTCAAGAACCCCGCGCGGCGCATCCTTTCGGTGAACGTGCAGGCCCATGACGCGGGCAAGCATGGCGCGCTGAGCCTGGTGGCCGACGCGAAGGTGGCGCTGGCGGCGCTGTCCTCCGCGCTTGGTGCGCAGCGCTTTGCGGCGCCGGACGCCACGCTCCGGGCCGAATGGGCCGCCGCCACCGCTGCCGTCAAGGCCGCGCCTGCGGCTGGCAACGCGCTGCCGACGGATGCGCAGGTGATCGGCGCCGTGAACCGCGCGGCCGGGCCCGCGACGGTGGTGATGGGGGCCGCCGGGACCATGCCGGGCGAGCTGCACAAGATCTGGGATGCGAGCCCGGGCGGGTATCACATGGAGTACGGATTTTCCTGCATGGGCTACGAGATCGCGGGCGCGCTCGGGATCAAGATGGCGCGGCCGGGGGCGGATGTGGTCTGCATGGTGGGCGACGGGTCCTACATGATGGCGAATTCGGAACTCGCGACGGCGGTGATGATGGGCGTGCCCTTCACCGTGGTCCTGACCGACAACCGCGGCTTCGGCTGCATCAACCGCTTGCAGAAGGGCACGGGAGGCGCGGCGTTCAACAACCTTCTGGACGATGCGCGGCACGTGACCCCCAGCCACATCGACTTCGTCGCCCATGCCGCCAGCATGGGGGCGAAGGCGGTGAAGGCGGCCGATATCATGGCCTTGGAGCGCGAACTTGCGGCGGCCAAGGGGTCGGACCGGCCGGTGGTGATCGTGATCGACACCGACCCCGGGCCTTCGACGGCGGCAGGCGGCACCTGGTGGGAGGTGGCGGTGCCTGAAGTGTCGTCGCGCCCCGAGGTCAGGGCGGCGCGGGCGGAATACGAAGCGGCCAAGGCGCGGCAGGCGGGATAGGGGGGGGGGGGGGGGGGGGGGG
>JBJXFU010000168.1:0-3974 GCA_046155885.1 Paracoccaceae bacterium | reverse complement strand
CGCCGCATCTTCGTCACCAATGCGCCCGCCTTTGCGATCATGGGCGAGGAAACCATCCTGAACCTGCGGATCGAGGACAACGGCGCCAGCCCCTTCGGCATCGATGACATGGTCGATCTGACCATCGCGCTGGACGAAGAGCCGCCGCTGACCTTCTCTGTCCCGCTGAACGTCGATCTTGATTTGCCGGTGCGACTGCCGCACGGCGGCCAGAACGTCCTGCAACTGTCCGTCGCCGCCCAGGAGGGCGAGTTGACCGACCGCAACAACGCCGCCACCCTCGCCATCAACGGCGTGCGCGACCGCTTGCGCGTGCTTTTGGTCTCGGGCGAGCCGCACACCGGCGAGCGCACCTGGCGCAATCTGCTGAAATCCGACCCTTCGGTCGATCTGGTGCATTTCACCATCCTGCGCCCGCCCGAAAAGCAGGATGGTATCCCGGTCGAGGAATTGGCCCTGATCGCCTTTCCGACCCGCGAATTGTTCGTCGAGAAGATCACCGATTTCGACCTGATCATCTTTGACCGCTATTCGATGCAAGGCATTCTGCCGATGAGCTACATCGAAAACGTGGTGCAGTACGTCAAAGACGGCGGCACGGTTCTGGTCGCAGCGGGCCCCGAATTCGGCACGATCGACAGTCTTTGGCGCACCCCGCTGGCCGAGATTCTGCCGGTGGAGCCGACGGCGCAGATCATCTCCGAAGGCTTCCGCCCCGCGCTGACCGACCTTGGCCGCCGCCATCCGGTGACCGAGGGGCTAGAGGCTCTTGCGCCCAAAGGCGGCTGGGGACGCTGGTTCCGGCTGGTCGAAATGACCGCGACGGCGGGGCAGATCGTCATGTCCGGCCCCGGCGACCGGCCGCTTCTGGTGCTGAACCGCGTCGGTCTGGGCCGGGTGGCCGTCCTCGCCTCTGATCAGATGTGGCTTTGGGGGCGCGGCTACGAAGGCGGCGGCCCGCAACTCGAACTTCTGCGCCGACTGGCGCATTGGATGCTGAAAGAGCCCGAACTGGAAGAAGAAACCCTGTCGGCATCGTTCAAGGCCGGCAGCGTCACCGTAACCCGCCGCAGCATCAAGGATGACCTGCCGGGCGATCTGACGGTTACCGACCCCGATGGAAAAGTGCAGACCCTGCCGATGACGCAGATGACGCCCGGTCGCTATGAGACGCAGTTCACCGCGACGGGCACCGGCCTTTATCGCCTGGCGCAGGGCGATCTGACCCGCGTCATCGCCGTTGGCCCCGCCGCCCCGCGCGAATTTGTCGAAACCATTGCCACCGATGCCCTCATGCAACCGGCGCTTGACGCGACCAAAGGTGGCGCTCTGCGCATCGAAGGCGGCACCCCTGATATTCGCACCGTCGCTGCGGGCCGCACCGCCGCCGGTCGCGGCTGGATCGGCATAACCCCCCGCGGCGCCTATGAAACCGAGGATATCCGCATCACCGCCCTGCTGCCCGAATGGCTGGCGCTGTTGGCCGCCGCCGGTCTGATGGTTGCCGCCTGGTTGGTGGAGGGGCGACGCAAGATCGCTGAACGGGCCTAGCCCCTTGACCCGGCGCGGCTTTCGGCATCCCCTCTTCAAAAGCCGGAAAGGACGCCCCGCATGCAGATGCCCCCCGTCAGCGCTCAGATCCTGAACAGCCGCTCCGCGGTTCTGGCAGCCTTGGCCTCCGTTCTGCCGCAGGGCGGACTGATCAGCGATCCGGTAGAATTGAAAGCCTATGAATGCGACGGGCTGTCAGCCTATCGCTGCCCGCCGCTGGCGGTAACCCTGCCGCGCACCACGGCCGAGGTCGCGGCGATCCTGAAGACCTGTCACAGCCTTGGCGTGCCGGTCGTGCCGCGCGGCGCGGGCACCTCGCTGGCCGGGGGCGCGCTTCCGACCGCTGATTGCGTGATCCTTGGCGTGGCCCGACTGACCCGGGTGATCGAAGTGAACCTTGCCGACCGATTCATCCATGTCGAATGCGGCCGAACCAATCTGTCGGTGACCGCAGCCGTTGAATCGGATGGGTTTTTCTACGCCCCCGACCCCTCCAGCCAACTCGCTTGCGCCATTGCGGGCAATATCGCGATGAACTCGGGCGGGGCGCATTGCCTGAAATACGGGGTGACGACCAACAACCTTCTGGGCGTGACGCTGGTGCTGATGGACGGCACGGTGGCCGAGCTTGGCGGGCCCTGGCTCGACGCCGGCGGGATCGACCTTCTGGGCGTCGTCTGCGGGTCCGAGGGCCAGCTCGGCGTGGTGACCGAAGCCACCCTGCGCATCCTGCCCAGACCCGAAGGCGCGCGCCCGGTGCTGATCGCCTTCGCCTCGAACGAAGTCGCGGGCGCCTGCGTCTCCGACATCATCCGCGCCGGCGTCCTGCCGGTGGCCATCGAGTTCATGGACCGCCCCTGCATCGAGGCCTGCGAGGCCTTCGCCCATGCCGGCTACCCCGATTGCGAGGCGCTGCTGATCGTCGAGGTCGAAGGCAGCCCGGCCGAGATCGACGCGCAACTCGGCCTGATCCGCCGGATCGCCGGGCGCCACGACCCGGTCGAGGTGCGCGAAAGCCGGTCCGAGGAGGAATCGAAGCGCATCTGGCTTGGCCGCAAGTCGGCCTTCGGGGCGATGGGGCAGATGGGCGACTACATCTGCCTTGACGGCACCATCCCGGTTTCCGCCCTGCCGATGGTGCTGCGCCGCATCGGCGAGTTGTCGGCCGACTACGGGCTGAAGGTCGCCAACGTCTTCCACGCCGGCGACGGCAACATGCACCCGCTGATCATCTTCGACGCCAACCGCCCCGGCGACCTGGACCGCGCCGAGGCGCTGGGCGCGGCGATCCTGAAGCTTTGTGTCGAGGTCGGGGGCTGCCTGACCGGCGAACACGGCGTGGGGGTGGAAAAGCGCGACCTGATGGGGGTGCAGTTCACCGAAGACGACATGGAGGCGCAGATGCGGGTGAAGGACGTCTTCGACCCGCGCTGGCTTCTGAACCCCGCGAAGGTGTTTCCGCTGGAGGTGAGCGCCGGGCGGCGCGCGGGTTGAAAGCGGCCCGGGAGGGCTGCCTGCCCTCCCGGACCCTCCCGGGGATGTTTCAGGACCGAAAATGACCGAAGCCGGCATCAGGGACGAGGCGGACATCGCCGAGGCGGTGCGGAGTGCCAACGGACCCCTGCGGATCGCCGGGGGCGGTACGCGCGGCATCGGGCGGCCGGTTGCGGGCATGGGCCTTTCCACCGCCGGGCTTTCCGGGATCACGCTTCACCAACCCGGCGCGCTCACCCTCGTGGCGCGGGCGGGCACGCCCCTGGTCGAGGTCGAGGCGGCACTGGCCGCCGAAGGCCAGCACCTGCCCTTCGAGCCGCCGGACTGGCGGGGGCTGCTGGGCCGCGCCGGAGAATCGACGATCGGCGGCGCGGTGGCGGCCAATGCCTCGGGGCCCCGGCGGGTGCAGGCGGGCGCGGCGCGCGACAGCCTGATCGGGGTGCGCTTCGTGGACGGCACGGGCATGGTGGTCAGGAACGGCGGCCGGGTGATGAAGAACGTCACCGGCTATGACCTGGTGAAGCTGATGGCGGGCAGCCGGGGCACGCTCGGCGTGCTGACCGAGGTGGCGTTCAAGGTGCTGCCCCGGCCGGAAGCCGCCGCCAGTGTCGAACTGGCGGGCCTCGGCAATGCGGAGGCGGTGGCGGCGATGGCGGCGGCGCTGGGCTCGCCCTTCGACGTCAGCGGCGCGGCGCATGTGGCGGGCGGGGCGACACGGGTGCGGGTCGAGGGCTTCGCCGCCTCGGTCGCCTACCGGGCGGAGCGGCTGGCCGCGCTGCTGTCGCCGCACGGGCCGGTGACGGTAGTGACCGACCGGGACCGGGTGGCGGCCGACTGGCGGGCGGTCCGCGACGCGGCCCCGGTGGCCGAGGGCCCGGGCGACGTGTGGCGGCTGGTCCTCAGGGCCTCGGACGCGGCCGGGGTGGCGG
>JBJXFU010000161.1:0-2657 GCA_046155885.1 Paracoccaceae bacterium | reverse complement strand
ACCCCAAATCTTGGGCCCGGCGCGTGACATTCCCCCCCGGAATGACTATAAGTTGGGGGAAAGAAGAAACGCGGGCAGACATGGCGGACGACATCGACAGGCCGGACGACTACGGCGCCGATTCCATTAAGGTTCTCAAAGGCTTGGAGGCCGTCCGCAAGCGGCCCGGGATGTACATCGGGGATACCGATGACGGCTCGGGCCTGCATCACATGGTCTACGAGGTCGTCGACAACGGGATCGACGAGGCGCTGGCGGGCCATGCCGACTATGTCTCGGTGAAGATCCACGCCGACAGCTCGGTTTCCGTCCGCGACAACGGCCGCGGCATCCCGACCGACCTGCACCCGTCCGAGGGCGTTTCCGCGGCCGAAGTCATCATGACCCAGCTGCATGCCGGGGGCAAATTCGACCAAAACAGCTACAAGGTCTCTGGCGGACTGCATGGCGTCGGCGTCAGCGTGGTGAACGCGCTTTCCGAGTGGCTGGACCTGCGGGTCTGGCGGAACGGAAAGGTGCACTATGCCCGCTTCGAGATGGGCGACACCGTCATCCCGCTCCGCGTCGAGGGCGATGCGCCATCCGGCGAGAAGGGGACCGAGGTGCGCTTTTTGGCCGCGGCCAAGATCAACCGGCCGGACGGCACGTTCTCGAACCTCGACTACGTCTTCAAGACGCTGGAGACGCGGCTGCGCGAACTGGCGTTCCTCAACTCCGGCGTCCGCATCACGCTTGAGGACGAACGCCCCGCCGAGCCGGTGAAGTCCGAGCTTTTCTACGAAGGCGGCGTGCGCGAGTTCGTGAAGTACCTCGACCGCCACAAGACGCCGGCCTTCCCCGAACCGATCTACATTTCGGGAGACAAGGGCGGCATCGGCGTGGAAGTCGCGATGTGGTGGAATGACAGCTACCACGAGACGGTGCTTCCCTTCACCAACAACATCCCCCAGCGCGACGGCGGCACCCACATGGCCGGCTTCCGCGGCGCCCTGACCCGCACCATCGGGAAGTATTCGCAAGACAGCGGCATCGCCAAACGAGAGAAGGTCGAGTTCACCGGCGACGACGCGCGCGAGGGGCTGACCTGCGTTCTTTCCGTGAAGGTCCCCGACCCGAAGTTCTCCAGCCAGACCAAGGACAAGCTCGTCTCGTCCGAGGTCCGCCCCGCTGTCGAGAACCTGGTGAACGAAAAGCTTGGCGAGTGGTTCGGGGAAAACCCCGGCCCCGCCCGCATCATCGTCGGCAAAATCATCGAGGCCGCTTTGGCCCGCGAAGCCGCCCGCAAGGCCCGCGAACTCACCCGCCGCAAGTCCGCGCTCGATATCTCCTCGCTCCCCGGCAAGCTGGCCGACTGCCAGGAGAAAGACCCCGCCCTGTCCGAACTCTTTCTCGTCGAGGGCGACAGCGCCGGCGGCTCCGCCAAGCAGGGCCGCTCCCGGCAGAACCAGGCCGTGCTGCCCCTGCGCGGCAAGATCCTGAACGTGGAACGCGCCCGCTTCGACCGGATGCTCTCATCCGACCAGATCGGCACGCTCATCACCGCGCTGGGCACCGGCATCGGGCGCGACGAATTCAGCCTGGCGAAGCTCCGCTACCACAAGGTCGTCATCATGACCGACGCCGACGTGGACGGCGCACATATCCGGACGCTGCTTCTGACCTTCTTCTTCCGCCAGATGCCCGACCTGATCGACCACGGCCACCTCTACATAGCCGAACCGCCGCTCTACAAGGTCGCCCGCGGCAAGTCCGAGGTTTACCTCAAGGACCAGGCCGCTCTGGACGAATACCTGATCGCGGCGGGGGTCGAAGGCGCGCTGCTGCGCCTTGGCACGGGCGAGGATATCTCGGGCGCCGATCTTGCCCGCGTGGTGGAAGAGGCGCGCGCCGTCCGCCGCAGCCTGCAGGCCTTTCCGACGCACTACCCCAGCCATATCCTCGAACAATCCGCCATCGCCGGGGCGCTTCTCCCCGGCCGGCTCGATGCCGATGCGCAGGGCGTGGCCGACGAGGTGGCGCGGCGGCTGGACGACATCGCCGTCGAATACGAACGCGGCTGGCAGGGCCGGCCCACGCAGGACCACGGGTTGCGGTTTTCGCGGTCCCTGCGCGGGGTCGAGGAAGTGCGCGTGCTGGACGGGCAGGTGTTGCGGTCAGGCGAGGCGCGGCGGCTGGCCAGCCATACCAGGTCGCTGCAGGAAACCTACGGCGCGCTGGCCCGGCTGGTGCGCAAGGACCGCGAGCAATCCATCCACGGGCCCACCGAGCTGCTTTCGGTGATCCTCGCCGAGGGCGAGAAGGGCCTGACGCTGCAGCGCTACAAGGGCCTGGGCGAGATGAATCCCGAGCAGCTCTGGGAAACCACGCTGGACCCTTCGGCCCGCACCCTTCTGCAGGTCAAGGTCGACGACGTGGCCGAGGCCGACGACATCTTCACCAAGCTGATGGGGGATGTGGTCGAGCCGCGGCGCGAGTTCATCCAGCAGAACGCGCTGAGCGTGGAGAATCTGGATTTCTGAGGCGCGGCGCCGCGGCAGGGCAGGTGTTGTCCCCCGCGCCGACCCGGTGCCGGATTTCCAGGGCGTGTCGCGTCCGATCGGAAACCGGACTTCGCGCCCCGGGCCCGACCCGGGGCCTCGCCATCGACCAGCGCCGCC
>JBJXFU010000151.1:0-17203 GCA_046155885.1 Paracoccaceae bacterium | reverse complement strand
TTCGAAGTTAACGGTTAATTCACCCAAAGCCATACGATCGTATGGCAGGTTGCTGGCATATTGCTGGCATATTGCTGGCACCCTGCGAACGTTGCGGAAGGCGCTGGTTAATCGAGCGCCCGCAAGGGCTTGCGGCCGGTTTGCGGGGCTTGCCGAAGGCCGGATAAGGCGGGCCCGGTTCCGTATGGAGTCATCTTGCCCTAGGCCCTGTCGTCGGGTCGAAACGTTCCGTATCGGCCATGGGCGAAGATCAACGGCTCCCCGTCACAACTTTCCGCACGCAGGACACGGCCGACTATGATCAGGTGGTCGCCGGCTTCGTGGGTGGCATAGCGCTCGCAGTCGAACCGCGCCAAGGCCTGCGGCAGGATCGGCGCGCCTTCCGCGTTCGTCCGGTGCTCCAGACCGGCAAACCCCGGGCCGCCCCGGGCGAACCGAGCCACGAGCGCCAGCTGCTCGCCGCCAAGGACGTGGATCGCGAAGTGATGGGCCTTGGCGAAGTGGGTGAAGCGGAGCGAGGTCTTGGAGGGCGACCAAAGGACAAGCGGAGGGTCGAGCGAAAGCCCGGTGAAGCTGTTCGCGGTGAAGCCCATCGGGCCCCGCGGACCCATGATCGTGACAACCGTGACGCCGGTTCCGAAGCGGCCGAGTGCGGTGCGGAACCGGTCGGCGTTCCCGGCAGGAACGAATTCACCCATTTCGTCCGGTCCGGCCACTGCCACCCATCCTGCTGCCGGGACAGGCGCCATCGCCCCGGTCACGGGCTCTGACAAGGTCCCGCTTTTCCGTCATGCACGGGTTTCCGGTCGAATTCCATAGCCCGGAGAACCTGGGGGCGTGAAGCCGGAGTTTACCCGCGGTTGTGATGCCACGGGTATTGGACACCGGGCGCGAAACGGGCAGGATCGGACGACGGGATGACGACGCGGTGGCGCGCCCATACCCGTTTGGGAGACGGCAGGATGCTTGGCAGCATGCGTTGGGCGACACGCCGCGGGCTTCTTCAGGGCGGGATCGCGGGGCTCGCCCTTTGCGGGCTCGCGGGACGGGTCGCGGCGGAGGAGCCGGTTCCGGTCGCCGCGCTCTTTCCCGCCTCCGCCTGTCCGGCCCGCGTCGAGGGCGTGCGCGCGGCGGTTGCCGAGGCCACCGCAGCAGGCCGCATCGCCTGCGCCTTCGCGGCAGAAATCCCGGACAGGGACTATGCCGCCGCCTTGCTTGCGGCCGCCGAAGGCGGGGCGCGGCTGATCCTGGGCGAGGCCTTCGGTCATGAACGGCAGGTCCGCGAGGTGGCCCGCGCCGCGCCGGGCGCGGCCTTCCTTGTCGCTTCCGGTCATTGGCCCGACCCCGCCCAGGCCAATCTGTCGGTCTTCGACCGGCGGATAGAGGATGCAACCTATCTCGCGGGCCTCGCGGCCGGTGCGGTCTGTACGGGCGCGCGGATCGGGATCGTCACGGGCTATCCGGTGGCGGCCGTCAACCGGGCCGTCCAGGCGTTCATGGCGGGCGCCCGCGAAACGAGCCCGGCGGTGGAATTCCTGGTGATCTCTCTTCGGTCATGGTTGGATCCGGTGGCGGCCGGGCAGGCGGCCCGTTCGATGATCGCCTCCGGCGCCGGCCTGATCTTCGCTGAAAGGAACGGCGCCGAAAAGGCAGCTCTGGATGCCGGGCTGCCGGCCTTCGGCACATCGGGTGGGGTGGCGGCCCGCGCGGGCTGGGACTTCGCCCCGGCCCTAACCGCCGCCCTTGCCGTCCTTAGCGCGGGGCAGTTCGGGGCGGCGGACTATGCGCGCTGGTCCACGCTTGCCGAAGCCGGCGTTTCCTTTGATCTTTCCCCTGGCACCCGGAACGCGCTTCCAGGCCACGTCACCGCGCTTCTCGATCGGCGGGAGGCCGCGATCAGGTCCCGGTCCTTCGCGGTTCCCTGCAGCGAGTGCGAGCCGGGATAGCGCCCGCCCAATAACGAAAAGCACCGCCGCTGCGGGGCTTCCGACCCCTCGCGCGCCGCACGCGGCCCTACCGGCCCCAGGTCCGGATCGGCCCGCAGTCCATGTGGACGAAGTTCGAGCGGGAGTATCTGCCGACGCCGCCGGATTCGCAACTGACGGCCGCTTTGTATATCTGGCCGACGCTCCGCGACTTCAGCCGGAGATCGGCGGCCATGCCCTTCATGTGCAACGAGCTTCGCGCCACGCCGCGCGAGGATTCCCGCAAAAGCGCATTGGTCGCCGGCGTGCGGTAGCCGGAAAGCAGCATGTAGGGCTCGCTGGTATCCATCAGCCGGTGCGCCGCCGCCGCGATATCGACCGTGCGCGGATCCATCTTCACCTGCGCGTCCTCGCGCCAGTCGCGCATGAAGTAGTTGATCTCTTTTAGGACCTCGGGGATGTATTCGCCCTCGATCCAGTAGATCGCGTCCAGGGATTCGCCGGTGCGGCCAGAATACATCCGGATGCGCCGGACATCGCCCGCGCCGCGCAACAGGCCGAAGGCCTGTGAACAAGTGGGCGCCGCGACAAACACCGAGGCAGCGAACGCAGCAAGCAAGCCGCGCCGCGAAAAAGCCGGAGAATTCCCGTCCATGATCAGTGCCTGTCCCGTCCCAGTCTTCGTTTTCGCCGCATTATCAGCGGCTTAATCGTTAAACGGCCCCCAAGGCGCGGGGCTTTTATGGCACAGGCTCCGGCCCCCGCCAACAGAGTTCGCCGGCCGGTCCCGTTGGCGAAGCGCGATCGGCGGGATTTTGCTGATGGGCGGTGCCCACAAGGGCGGGCTTCGGCTTTCCCCAGGACCGTTGCCGAGATGTGACAATGTGCCCCTACTTGGCGGAATCGTGAGTGGACAGGGCAGAACGCTTCGCTAACAGTCCGGCTCACGGGTCCGTGATTTTCTGCCGGAGTTTCGAATGACGCGTTCGCGTGGCTGGCCGGGTGCGGCTTTGCTGGCCGCCTTCCTAGGGGTCGTTTCCGGCGGCTCGGCTGCCGTCTTTCCTGCTCCGGTCCTCGCCCAGACCGATGCCTTCCGGCAGGCGCTCGCCACCGCGGCCGCCGAAGACAGCCTGATCGCCGAATTCTACCGCCTGCGCGACTACGCGCCGCTCTGGACCACGGCCGGCGACGCGCCGCAGCGCGAGGCGTTCTTCGCCGCGCTCGACAATGCCGGGGCACACGGGCTTCCGGCGGTTCGCTACGATGCCGAAGGGCTGCGCGACGGCTTCTCGCGGCTTGCCACGGAGGGTCAGCGCGGCAGGCTTGAGTTCGCGATGACGAGGGCCTTCCTGGCCTATGCCGAGGATGTACGTTCGGGGGTCATCGCCGATCCCGCCGCAGTCGATCCCGGCATTGTGCGCGAAATCACGCGCCGGGAGCCGCTCGCGATGCTCAGGGGCTTCGTGATCTCAGATCCGGAAGCCTACCTCCGCGACCTTCCCCCGAAGGACCCCCGCTACATCGGGCTGATGCGGGCCAAAGCCGACCTCGACGAGACGATCCGGGCCGGAGGATGGGGCGCGCCGGTGCGCGCGGCCGAACTTGCGCCCGGAGACAGCGGTCCGGAGGTTGTCGAGCTTCGCAACCGGCTGGTGGCGATGGGGTACCTCGCCCCGACGCCGACCATGACTTATGACGGGGCGATCCAGAAGGCGGTCCAGCTTTTCCAAATCGAACACGGGCTGAACGCCGACGGAATCGCGACAGAAGGAACCATCGGAGAAGTGAATCGCCCGCCCGAGGCCCGGCTCGCTTCAGTCATCGTGGCGATGGAGCGGCTGCGCTGGATGAATGGCCTGACACTGGGACAGCGCCATATCTGGGTCAACCTGCCGGACTTCACGGCCAAGATCGTCGACGACGGAAAGGTGACGTTCGTCACGAAGACCGTCATCGGGATGAATCAGGCTGACCGCCGGAGCCCCGAGTTTTCGGACGAAATGGAGCACATGGTCATCAACCCGACCTGGAACGTGCCCCGTTCGATCACCGTCAAGGAATACCTGCCAATGCTGCAGAAGGACCCGATGGCTGCGGGGCATCTGCGGATCGTGGACCGGAGCGGCCGGACGGTGGACCGCGCGGCCGTCGATTTCACCCAGTTCACGCAGGCGAACTTCCCGTTCTCGATGTCGCAGCCGCCTTCGGACGGCAATGCGCTCGGGCTGGTGAAGTTCATGTTCCCCAACAGGCACAACATCTATCTGCACGACACGCCGACGAAATCGCTCTTCAAGAAGGAGGTTCGCGCCTACAGCCACGGCTGCATCCGGCTGGGCAGCCCCTTCGATTTCGCCTATGCGCTGCTCGCGCGGCAGACGAACGACCCCGTGGGGCTTTTCCAGACGAACCTGGAGAACCGCTCCGAGCACCTGCTGCCGTTGGCCGAGAATGTGCCCGTGCACCTTGTCTACTTCACCGCATGGCCGTCGCCGAAGGGCAGGATCGAATACCGCCGCGATATATATGGGCGCGATGCCAGGATTTTCGAAGCGCTCGAAGCCGCCGGGGTGGTCATCCCGTCGGTTCAGGGGTAAGCCCGGGCGGCCGGCCGACGCGCCGGCGCAGGGGTCGGTGCCGCGCATGCCACACAGCATCGCCGAGATCGCCAGGGCCATCGGCGCGAGGGCTGAAGGCGACGTGGCGCTGACCGTTTCGGGGGCGGCGGAACCCGCATCGGCGGGACCGGATTCCATAGCTGTGGCGATGCAGCCAGCCTACCTTGCGGCGCTTCCGCAAGGCCGGGCACGTGCCGCGCTCGTCGCCGAGGGTACCGATTGGTCCGGACTCGGTCTTGCCGCCGCGATCCTGGTGGCGCGGCCACGTCTTGCCCTGGCCGGTCTGACACGGCTTCTCGACATCGGCCCGGGGGGAGAGCCCGGCATTCACCCGACCGCCGTTGTCCACCCGACCGCATCGGTTGGGCGCGGCGTATCGCTGGGACCTTACACAGCCGTCGGCGCGCGCGCGGTCATCGGCGACGGCGCGCGGGTGATGAGCCATGTCTCGATCGACGACGGCGCCAGCGTCGGGCCCGGGGCGCTGATACACTCCGGCGTCCGCATCGGCCGGGGCGTGCGCATCGGTGTCCGCTTCATCGCGCAGCCCAACGCGGTGATCGGCGGCGATGGCTTTTCCTTTGTCACCGAGGGAAAATCCGGCGTCGAGCGGGTCCGGGAGACGCTTGGCGACCGCGGCGAGATCACGGCGCAGGAATGGGTTCGCATCCATTCGCTCGGCGGCGTGGAAATCGGCGACGATGTCGAGATCGGCTCCGGCACCGCGATCGACGCGGGCACCATCCGCGCCACCCGCATCGGGCGCGGCACCAAGATCGACAACCTTGTCCATATCGCCCACAACGCCTCGGTGGGCGAGGATTGCCTGCTTTGCGGGCAGGTCGGCATCTCGGGTTCGACAAGGATCGGCGATCGGGTGACGCTGGGCGGCCAGTGCGGCGTCAGCGACAATATCTTTGTCGGCAACGATGTGATCGCGGGCGGAGCCACGAAGATCTTTACGAACGTTCTGGCCGGGCGGGTGATCCTCGGTTCGCCGGCGATGAAGATGGAGGCGCATGTCCAGGCCTGGAAGAACATTCGCCGTCTCGGGCGGCTCTTCGACGAGGTCAAATCGCTGCGCAGGGTCATCTCGGGAAAGGGCGAAGGCGGTGATGGCGGAGGAACGTCATGACGGTCGCAGGTGAAGTCATCTCAATCATTGCCCGGCAGGCAGTGCTCGACCCATCCGAGGTACGCCCCGACATGGCTTTGGACGACCTCGGCATCGACAGTCTCGGCCTGGTCGAGGCGATTTTTGCGATCGAGGAGCGGTTCGATATCAGTGTTCCATTCAACGCGAACGAGCCAAAGGCGCATGATTTCGACACATCGACCGTCGCAACGGTCATCGCCGGCGTCGAGCGGTTGATCGCCGGCAGGAACTGACGCACGGGATGCACCGCGTCGCGATCACAGGGGCGGGCACGATCAACGCGCTTGGTCATGATGTGCCCGCGACGTTTGCGGCGTTGCGCGAGGGGCGCTGCGGGATCGGCCCGCTCAATCTCCGCGATGTGGAAAGGCTTGGGGTTCGGATCGGAGCGCAGGTCCGTGAATGGTACCCCGAACGGCATCTGGACCGTCAACGGATTGCGATGTGCGACCGGTTCACGCAGTTCGCGCTTGTCGCCGCGCGGGAAGCGGTGGGTCAGTCCGGTCTCGACTTCAGCGGCGCGCTCGGGCTCGAGGCCGGTGTCGTTCTGGGGACTGCCGGCGGCGGGGTGATCACCGGGGACGAGAGTTATCGAGCCGTTTACCTGGAGGGAAAGAACCGGATCCATCCGTTTGTCGTGCCAAAGCTGATGAACAACGCCGCGGCCAGTCATGTCGGCATGGAGTGGGGTCTTCGCGGTCCGTCGTTCACCGTGGCCACCGCTTGCGCCTCGTCGAACCACGCGATGGGCCTGGCTTTCCAGATGGTCCGCGCCGGCATGACTCGCGCGATGGTGACCGGCGGCTCGGAAGCGATGCTGTGCCTCGGTGGTGTCAAGGCCTGGGAGGGTTTACGCGTGATGTCGAAAGACGCCTGCCGCCCCTTCAGCCGGAACCGGAGCGGCATGGTTCTGGGCGAAGGTGCCGGTATCTTCGTCTTCGAAGAATGGGGCCACGCGCGGGCGCGCGGCGCGCCGATCCTGGCCGAGGTGGCGGGTTTCTCCATGACCTCCGACGCGTCCGACATCGTCCTGCCATCGGCCGAGGGCGCGGATCGGGCGATCCGCGGCGCGCTCGCCGACGCGCGGCTTTCGCCCGGAGACGTGGGCTACATCAACGCGCATGGCACCGGCACCCTGGCAAACGACAGGACAGAATGCGCGGCCCTCATCCTCGCCCTGGGGTCGGCCGCCGACAGGGTGCCCATCTCGTCGACGAAGTCGATGCACGGGCACGTGGTCGGAGGAACCGGCGCGGTCGAGCTGCTTGCCTGCCTCATGGCGCTGAACGAAGGCGTCATCGCCCCGACGATCGGTTACGAGGAGGCCGATCCCGACTGCGCGCTCGACGTGGTGGCGAACGCCGCCCGCCAGGCGCCGGTCGCCGCAGCGCTTTCAAACGCCTTCGCCTTCGGCGGGTTCAATGCCGTGATCGCGCTCAGGAAGGCCTGACGTCCGGCGCCGGTCACTCCTTCTTGGCGTTTTCCTCGGTGATCCGCGTCAGTTCCTCGAAACCGGCGGTGAAGCCTTTCAGCGAGACATCGAGCGCCACTTTCTGGTCGGGCGCACTGAGCGGCACGATCGTCAGGGTGGCCTTCACACCTTTGCGGAACGCGGTGATCTCGTCGGCAGTGAAGCCGACGCGCGACACGCAGCCTATCGCCGTGCAGAAGGCGAAGGGGTATTTCTTGGCCTGTCCGCTGTCGATCCCGAGCGTCACCTGTTCGGTCAGCAGCGTCTCGAGCGGCGTGACGATCGTGGCACCGGCCACCGCCTGCTGCCCCGGCGGCAGCGGGATCATGCTGAATTCGGCCACGTCCCCCCCCTGCGCATCCTTGAGAAGCTGGAAGAGCTGGCAGGGGTCCTTGCCGGACTCGGTCTTCACGCAGCGGAGTTCCCAGGCATCGAATGTCTTGGCGGTGTACTCCTTCCCCGTATCGTCGACTGGGGTGCCGAGCGACGGCGGCGGCGCCTCCACGGTCCCGGCCGTTCCGGTTCCGGCGGCGGTACCCGACCCGTCGGTCTGCGCCGTGTCCTGCGGAAAGGCGGGAACGGCCGCTAGGGCGAGGCCAAGCGACAGGGTGACCGCCCTGGCGGCGGAAAGAGGAATTCGGAGGAAGGGCATGGGTTGGGTCCGGCATTGAGAAACTGTCCGCGGCCTTTAGCACGGGCCATCGGGACTGTCAGCGGCGAAACGGAATCGGTTTGGGATGGCCGGCGGCAAGGCCCGCCGGAGGGGTGCGGGTGTGCCGAAGGGAGTCCGCCGAAACGGGCGGAAGAAAGTGCCAAGGCAATGAAAAAGGGCCCGGAGAACCGAGCCCTTTTCCTATTGTCGCTCCCTGTCGGACTGGCCGACTTCATCATTGCGGCGGACGGTATTCGCTTCGTCGGAAAGCGTCAACTGGGAAAAACGTCGCGAAAAAATTGGGATTCCCAACAAAAAATGGCCGCGCCAAGCGGGGCGTGGTCAGTCCGCAGGGAGGAACGCAACCGGTAGGTACCGCCGGCGGAGCGCGGCGAGGACGCTGGCACGAACCGGCTAACAATGTATTGTCGCCGGCGGGCGATTTCTCGGCGGGAGGTTCGGCGTGGATGCGGCGGGTTCGATTTTCGTTGGTGGCGGCGGCGAGGGGTATGCGACCCCGCAGGTCTTGCTTCTGGGATACGGAAACCGCCACGGGCTGATCGCCGGCGCCACCGGCACGGGCAAGACCGTGACCCTCCAGGTCCTCGCCGAAGGCTTCTCGGCCGCCGGCGTCCCGGTCTTCATGGCGGACGTGAAGGGCGACCTCGCCGGGCTATCCGCCGCCGGTTCGGAAACCGCGAAGCTGCACGAGGCCTTCGTCAAGCGCTCCCAGACCATCGGCTGGGCGCTCGACTACAAGTCCTTCCCGGTCGTCTTCTGGGATCTCTTCGGCGAAAAGGGCCACCCGGTCCGGGCCACCGTGACCGAGATGGGGCCGCTTCTGCTATCACGCCTGATGAATCTCAGCGAACCGCAGGAGGGCGTCCTGAACATCGCCTTCCGACTGGCCGACGAAGAGGCGCTGCCGCTTCTCGACCTCAAGGACCTGCGGGCGATGCTGGTCTTCATCGGCGAGAACGCCGACAAGCTCGGCCTGCGCTACGGCAACATCTCGCCCGCGACGGTGGGTTCGATCCAGCGGTCGCTGCTGATCCTCGAGAACCAGGGGGCCGCGTCGTTTTTCGGCGAACCCGCGCTCGACCTATCCGACCTGATGGCGGTTGGCCCCGATGGGCGGGGAAGGGTGAATATCCTGGCCGCCGACAAGCTGATGGCCTCGCCGCGGCTTTACGCGACCTTCCTGCTCTGGCTGCTTTCGGAGCTATTCGAAGAACTGCCGGAAGTCGGCGACCCCGAGAGGCCGAAGCTCGTCTTCTTCTTCGACGAGGCACACCTGCTGTTCAAGGACGCCTCTAAAGCGCTCATCGACAAGGTCGAACAGGTGGCGCGGCTGATACGGTCGAAGGGGGTGGGGGTGTTCTTCATCACACAGAATCCGGCCGACGTGCCGGACGCGATCCTCGGTCAGCTTGGCAACCGCGTCCAGCACGCGCTGCGCGCCTTCACCGCGAAGGACCAGAAAGACCTCGCACGCGCCGCCGAGAACTATCGCCCGAACCCCCGCTTCGACACCGAAACCGCCATCAAGGAAGTAGGGATCGGCGAGGCGGTGACCTCGTTCCTCGAAGCCAAGGGCATCCCAGGCATCGTCGAACGGACTTTGGTCCGTCCACCCAATTCCCAGATCGGGCCGGTCACGCCTGACCAGCGCCGGGCACTTGTCGCGGAATCGGGGTTTTCGGCCAAGTACGGAACCACGGTCGACCGCGACTCCGCGTACGAAAGGCTCGCCGCCCGCGCGGCAGCGGCGCTCGCGGGCGCAAGCCAGCAGGCAGGAAGCGATTCCGGACTGAACGACGCCTTCAACAACGCCCGCCGCTACGAGGCTCCGGGAGCGCAGTCCCAGCCACAGCAGCAGCATGGTGGGGGGCTGAGGGACATCCTCTTCGGCGGGACGGGCAAGACCGGGCGCGGCGACAGTATCGCCGAAACCTTCGCCAAGAGCGCGGCGCGCGCCGTGGGATCGCGCGCGGGCCAGCAGATCGTCCGGGGCATCCTGGGCGGGCTTTTCAAAGGGCGGTAGCCTGCGCGCTCGTCCGCAGTTCTTGAAGAACTCCGTATTGTGAGAAGCGACGGGGCCGAGCTGCCATCCGCGCCTACAACGGCCTGATCTTCAACCGCGTCAGCCGGTTTTCCTTCCGCTGCACCACCTCGAAGCGGAAGCCGTGGAAGCTGAAGACCTGGCCCTCCACCGGGATCGACTGTGCTTCGTGGATAACCAGGCCTGCGACGGTGTTCGCCTCTTCGTCGGGCAGCGCCCAGTCGGTCGCGCGGTTCAGGTCGCGGATCGTCATCGCGCCGTCCACCACATAGTCGCCGCCATCGAGCGCCTTCAGGGGATGCTCCGCGTCGACGTCGAACTCGTCGGTGATTTCGCCGACGATCTCCTCAAGGATATCTTCGAGCGTGATCAGCCCCTTGAGGTCGCCATACTCGTCCACCACTAGCGCGAAATGGCCTCGCCGCTTCAGGAATTCGCGCATCTGTTCGTCCAGCGTCGTGGTGTCGGGAATGAAGTAGGGCTTCGTCGCCACCGCCATGATGTCGAGGTCGCTGACCGAATCGAGCTTTCCGTCTCCGGTGCGCAGGAACTTGTCCACCGCGCGCAACAGATCCTTGGCATGCATCACGCCGACGATGTTCTCGCGGGACGCCCGATAGAGCGGCAGGCGCGTGTGGGACGAGGACAGGACCGCCTGCATGATGTCGTTGGGGTCGCCATCGGCGTCGATCATCTCGATCTGGCTGCGGTGGCGCATGATCTCGTCCACCGTCCGGTCGGACAGATCGAGCGCGCCGAGAAGGCGGTCGCGATCTTCCTTCTCCACCGCGCCCTCGGAATGGCCGATGGCCAACGCGCCCGCGATCTCGTCACGGACGGAATAGACGTGCTGGTCGGGGTCGGGGCGGACGCCGAAAGCGAGGAGGATGAACTTCACGATCGCCCTGACCGTGGTGACGACTGGGGAAAGGAACCAGAGGAACCATCCCGCCGGCAGCGAAACCCGCGCCGCGACCGTTTCGGGATAAGTGATCGCGTAGGTCTTCGGCAGGACTTCCGCGAAGATGAGGACGAGCACGGTGATCACCGCCGTCGCGATCGCGACGCCTGAATCGCCGAAGGTGCGGGTCAGAAGGGCGGTAGCGAGCGCGGCGGACAGGATATTGACGACATTGTTGCCAAGCAGCATGGCGCCGATCACCCGCTCGCCGTCTTCCGAAAGCTTGAGCGCACGGCCCGCACCACGGTTGCCCCGGTCGGCTTGGGCACGGAGTTTCGCGCGTGATGCGGCGGTGACCGCAGTCTCCGAGCCGGAGAAGAAGGCCGATATCCCGATCAGCAGCAGGATGGCGGCCGCGGTCAGCCAGAAAGAGGTGTCGAGAGCTTCGGTCAAGCGGATCACCGTCGGTCTTGTGCGGATGGGATCGGGAAGTGGGTGCCGTATACCCGGTTCACGTCGGTCCTGCCCGGGACAGCGGATGCCTGTCAAGGACGAGGGACTTCAGGTGGTCTTCAAGGACATGGGTATAGATCTCGGTGGTGGCCAGGTCGGCATGGCCGAGCATGATCTGGATGGCGCGCAGATCGGCGCCCCCGGCCAGCAGATGCGTCGCGAAGGCGTGGCGGAGCCGGTGTGGCGTGACCCGGGAAAGCGGTACCCGCGCCGCCGCCGCGATGGATTTGAGAAGGCCGTGAAAGGCTTGCCGGGTCAGGTGACCGTCTTTCCCACTTGCCGGAAAAAGGAACCGTGACGGCGCGACCTTTCGTTCCGCGAATGCCCGCTCTGCGGCCGCGTCACGAAGCGCGAGCCATGCCGACAATGCCTCTCGCGCCGCTGACGAAATCGGGACCAGCCGCTCTCTTCCGCCTTTGCCGCGCACCAATACCATCCTGGGATCGCCGCGTGCCGCCGAGACCGGGAGCGATACGAGTTCGCTGACCCGCATCCCGGTGGCATAGAGAAGTTCAACCAGGCAGCGGTCGTGCGCCCGGTCATCGTCAGTCTTGCCCGTGGCCCCGGCCGCGTCGATCAGCCGCCGCACCTCGTCTTCCGACAGCGTTCCTGGCAGCCGCCGGGCCCGCCCGGGTCCCGCGATGCGGATCGAGGGGTCGTCGGTGCGGCGGCCTTCGTCGTGAAGAAACCGGAAGAACTGGCGGATCGAAGACAGTCGCCGCGCGCGGGTCGCCGCAGAGAGCCCGGATTTCTCGCAATCGACGAGGTAGGCTTCGATATCGGACTGCCTGCAGTCGGCGGCCGAAGGGCCCGCGCGCCCTGCCAGCCAGGTCAGGAAATCCCCGAGGTCACGGCCGTAGGCGAGAAGGGTATTGCGGGCGGCCGAGCGTTCCGCAGCCGCGGCGGCCAGGAAGTCCGAGATAAGCGTCAGGGCTGCGGGAAGCGTGGTCATCCTCGCCGCTCCAGCAGCAGGAGTTCGAGAGCGGCGCGGCGCGCGAAGGTGTTGAGGCCGGCCGTCCGCAACAGGCGCAGTCCGGCGGTCACATCCCTCAGATCGCCCTTCGCGCCGTCCGTCACATTGTCGATCGCGCGAAGGATCGCCTCGCCCGTCCGGCCCTCGGCAAGCAGGCGCGCAAGGTCGGGGTCGTCGGAACCTTTGTCGGAGAAAGCGAGGTTGACCGCGACGGCGAGTTCCCCGGGCGGCGGCAGGTCGGAGGCACGGCCCTGCGCGAGCCCGATCAAGAAGGCCTCGCCGGGATCGGCCGGGATCCTGCCGGCGGCAACGCGCCCGAAGGACGCCGAGAGGAGCCCGATCCGGAAGGCAAGCGCTGATGCCTCGGGAGAAAGCGGAACCGCCGCGAGCTTCTCGCCGTAGATCTCCGCCAGCGGAACTTCGAGCTCCATCCCGGCCATGGCTTCCCAGGCGATCGGCAACGCCGCCGCCACCGCGCGCACATCGTTCGCGGTCACCGCCGCATCGAGCGAGCGGATCGCGGCTACCCGGTCCCAGGTCCCGCCCGAGGCGGCCGGTTCCTGTTCGGTGTAAAGCCCCAGCAGCAGGTTCGGCTCGATCGCTCCGGTACGGGCCAGCCGCTCGGCCGCCTCGATCCGCGTCTTCCAGCCCGAGTTCGACCGAAGGTCGGATTGCGCGAAGGCCAGGGGCAGCGTCGCCGTCGTCATCGGTTGTCCTGTGGCCTCGAGCATCCGGAAGGTCAGCGGTGAGGGGCGTTCCGGCAAGGCCAGTTCGGGCTCGCTTTCCGCGATGTCCGGGTCGAGGAAGCGTTCCAGAAGGGCCGCGTCAGCGTCGCCGATGAAGCCCAGCGCCCGGCCCGTTTGCAATGAAAGCGCCGCCGCGTCCCAGTCGCCGCCGCGCGCCAGACAGAAGATGCGTGCCGGGAAGCTCGGCGCGATCTGCGGGTTGTCGCGCATTGCGGCGCAGGCCTTGTCTTCGGCGCCGAGCAGGAGTGCCGCGTCGAACCGGCGCCGGAAGGTCTCGGGGGCCAGCCGTTCAGGAAGCTCCAGAAGCGCCAGGGCCGGGTCGACGGCGCCGAGATCGAGCAACTTGTCAACGCGTGCAAGGAATACGGCGTTCGCCGGGTCGGCACCGGCGGGCGGTTCGGTTTCGGCAAGAAGCAGAAGATACAAGAGAGATTGAATGGCGGGCAGAGTGTCGATCCGTTCTGCCCGGATCAGGCGGACCGCCTCGGCGGCGGTTGTCGGCCCCCAGAGGTCGCGGGGCAGCCCGCTGCGCGCCGCAGAAAGCAGGCCGATGCCGTCCAGCGTCGGTCGGCTGAGTGCGGTCACGTCGATGCCCGCCCCGGCGGGTGCCCCGATGGCGGGAACCGGAAGCGAAGCCGGCCTGACCGGTTCGGCGACCGACCGGGACAGCCAGTCGATCGCGGAAAGCGGCGCCTCGCCCAGGGCCGCTGACGGCATCAGGGCGAGAAGCGCCAGCGCCAGCGCGCGCCTACGGGCTGACATCCAGGGTCACCGGTACGCGCGTCTCGGCCGGTTCGGGCGCAAGGTCGCCGACATAGGCATAGATGATCAGCGCGAAAAGGGCAGCGATAGTCAGCAGGATCAGCGCCAAGATTATCCGCCCCATGCTTCCGCTGCCCTCCAAGTTCTCTTGCCTCTCCCGCGCTCGGATCGGGCGGGTTCGGCGCAATTATATATGGCTTTCCGTCGGACTACACGTCATTCAGGGCAGAAAACTCGCCGCCGTCGCCGTTCATTTGCGGGCCGTCGCGCGGCAGGGGGGGATCGTGCGGACCCGTCTGAGAAGAAGCGTCGTGCTGGTCGGAATGATGGGATCGGGAAAAACCGCCGTTGGGACGGCGCTAGCGCGGACTCTCGGGGTGGCGTTCCTGGACAGCGACGAGGCGATCGAGAAGGCCGCGAACATGGCCGTATCCGAGATTTTCGAGCGCGACGGTGAAGCCTTTTTCCGCGCCAAGGAAGCCCAGGTCCTGTCGCGGCTGCTGTCCGGCCCGCCGGCGGTGGTGTCGACCGGCGGCGGGGCGTACCTTGCGCCCGCGAACCGCGCCGAGATCGCTGCAAAGGGTGTGGCAGTCTGGCTGAAGGCGGATCTCGATCTTCTTTGGGCGCGGGTCCGGCACAAGACCACTCGCCCGCTGCTTCGCACCGACAACCCCCGCGAGACGCTCAGGCGCCTTCTCGAAGCGCGCATACCGGTCTATGAGCAGGCCGAACTCGCGGTCGAGGCGCGGGCCGATTACACGGTGGAAGAGATGGCGGGCAAAGTGATCGACGCGCTGCTGACGCGGCCGGACGTGCTGGAGCGGTCATGACCGGTCAGGACAGCAACGCCTTGGTGCGCGTGGCGCTGGGTGAGCGCAGCTACGACGTGCGGATCGGCGCCAGTCTGGTCGCACAAGCCGGCGCGGTGATCGCGCCCCTGCTGTCCCGGCCGCGCGTTGCAGTGATTACCGACAACACGGTGGGCGCGCTGTGGCTCGATTCGCTTCGCCAGGGGCTGGATGGGATCGCTGTGGCGGCGCTTTCGCTGCCACCGGGCGAGGCCTCGAAGGGCTGGCCGGGGCTTGAGCGTGCCGTCGAGTGGCTGGTGGCAGAAAAGGTCGAGCGGCGGGATATCGTGATCGCCTTCGGCGGCGGTGTGATCGGCGATCTCGCCGGCTTCGCTGCGGCGATCCTCAGACGCGGCGTGCGGCTTGTGCAGATTCCGACGACGCTTCTGGCGCAGGTCGACAGTTCGGTCGGCGGCAAGACCGGGATCAATTCGGCGCAGGGCAAGAACCTGATCGGCGCCTTCCACCAGCCTGCCCTTGTGCTTGCCGATACCGACCTTCTCGACACGCTGCCGCGCCGTGATTTCCTTGCGGGCTATGGCGAGGTCGTGAAGTACGGGCTGCTTGGCGACGCGGGTTTCTTCGGGTGGCTTGAAGAAAACGGACCGGCGCTCCGCGACGGCGATGCCGGCCTGCGCCAGCGCGCCGTCTTCCGGTCCGTGGAGATGAAGGCGCGGATCGTCGAGCGCGACGAGACAGAGGAGGGCGACAGAGCGCTTCTCAATCTGGGCCATACCTTCGGTCACGCACTGGAAGCGGCCACCGGCTATTCCACCCGGCTTCTGCACGGCGAGGGCGTGGCGATCGGTTGTGCGCTGGCCTTCGAGGTCAGCCACCGGCTCGGTCTTTGCGATGCGGACACACCTCAGCGCGTGCGCGCGCACCTGTGCGCGATGGGGATGCGTGCCGGGCTTGCCGCCATACCGGGCGACCTGCCGGACGCGGACGGCCTGATCGCGCTGATGGGGCAGGACAAAAAGGTGCGCGACGGGCGCCTGCGCTTTGTCCTGGCGCGGGGGATCGGCGCGGCTTTCGTTGCCGAGGGGGTCGAAATCGGGGTCGTGCGGCAGGTTCTTGAGGATGGACTGAAGGCGCGCGTCTGAGGCAGCGCGCCGACCGTCAGAACGGAATCTCGTCGTCGAAATCCGCGCCGCGCCCGCCGCCGCCGGCCCCTGCGCCCGCTGGAGCGGGGGCGCGGTCGGCGTACCCGCCGCCACCGCCACCGCCTGCGCCGCCACTGCTGGCATAGCCCGGATCGTCGTAGCCGCCCGAGGCGCCGCCGCCGCCGTCGCGACCTTCAAGCAGTGTCAACTCGCCCCGGAACTGCCGGAGCGCCACTTCGGTCGAGTAGCGGTCGGCGCCGGACTGGTCCTGCCATTTCCGCGTTTCGAGCTGGCCTTCGATATAGACCTTCGAGCCCTTGCGCAGATATTGCTCGGCGACCTTCACCAAGTTCTCATTATAGATCGCGACCGAATGCCACTCGGTCTTCTCCTTGCGCTCGCCCGTCTGCTTGTCGCGCCAGGTCTCCGAAGTGGCGATGCGCAGGTTGCAGACCTTGCCGCCGTTGGGGAACGATCGGACCTCAGGGTCGCGGCCGAGGTTGCCGATGAGAATCACCTTGTTCACCGAACCCGCCACGGCAGCCTCCCTGAGTGCGATTCCATTAACCAATCCTGCTTAGAGCATCGCTTGGTTAAGGCAATCCTAAAGACCGCCCCGAACCCGCCCCGAACCTGTCCCAGCCGCTGTCGGCCGCACTTCGCCAGCGGCAGCGGGGCGCGGGCTGTTGGCATTGAACCTTCCGTGGTGCGGGCCGATACTGGCGGCGGCGCAGGCGGTTGGATCGGGGTCGGGCGAGAGTGAAGGTGAACCTCGGAAACTTGCGTGACATCCGGATCCTCGCGTTGCTCTGCCTGATGCTTGTGCAGGGCTTCTGCGCGCTGTTCTTCCTTGTCGACATCACCCGTGACATTGCCGAGTCGCGGTATTCGGCGCTGCATGTCTCGATGGAGCTTCTGGCCAACCTGACGCTGGTCGCGGCGATCGTCATGGAGGGGGTCTTCTTCGTCCACCTCCTGCGCCGCCAAGCGCTTGCCGACCGCGCCATTTCGGTCGCGTCGGGCGAACTGGACCGGGTGATCCGCGAGTATTACCACAACTGGGGCCTGACCCCGTCCGAGGCGGATGTCGCGACCTTCACCATCAAGGGCTTTGCCATCGCCGAAGTGGCGCGGATGCGCGGTTCGGCGGAGGGTACGATCAAGAACCACCTGAACGCGGTCTACAGGAAGGCGGGCGTGGCGGGGCGGGCGCAACTGGTGAGCCTGCTGATCGAGGACCTGCTCAACGGCCGGCTGAGCGGCGGGGGCGCGGGTCTGAGCGTCCCGACGCAGGGCGAGGCTCGGACGGGAGGTGCGGAACGGTCGCCGGACGTTGACACGGCGCGGCTTCTGGCCGGGGACTAGCGCCAGGCGGAGGCTCACGCTACTGTCGCGCGCCATCTATTCCGGGCCGGGGGCGAAAGCGGATGAGGCTGAAGATCGGATCGGCGATCGCGGTGGCCGCGCTGGCGA
>JBJXFU010000142.1:0-8693 GCA_046155885.1 Paracoccaceae bacterium | reverse complement strand
AGCAGGTGGTCGGAGATGGTCAGCACGCTGAGCGCGCGCGCCCCGAAGCGGGCGGCGACGGTGTAAAGCTCGGCGGTTTCCATCTCGACCGCCAGCACCCCGTGGCGGGCGAGGACCTCGCCGATGTCGGTGCGTTCGTCGTAGAAGGCATCGCCGGAATAGATGCCGCCGACATGCGGCGCCAGGCCCATCGCCTGCGCCGCGGCGACGGCGCGGCTAAGAAGCGTCCAGTCGGCGGCGGGCGCAAAGCGCGCCTCGCGGAAGGGCAGGCCCGAGGGGGTGGAGACCGACGAGGCGGTCATCGCGATGACGAGGTCGCGCACCTTCACCTCTGCCCGCATCGCCCCGGCCGAGCCGATGCGGATCAGCGTCTTCGCGCCGAAGTCGCGGATCAGTTCGTGGGTGTAGATCGACAGCGACGGCATCCCCATGCCGGAGCCGTGGATGGTGACGGGGCGGCCCTTCCAGGTGCCGGTGAAGCCCAGCATGCCGCGCACCTCGTTCACCAGGCGGGGGGCGGTAAGAAAGGTCTCGGCCGCCCAGCGGGCGCGGTAGGGGTCGCCGGGCAGCAGGACGGTTTCGGAGATGTCGCCGGGTTCAGCGCCGATATGGGTGGTCATGGGGTTCCTCCTGCCATTGCCGGGGCGAAGGATAAGCACGGGCGGACGGCGGCGGGAAGCGCCGCGAGGTGCCCGGGCGCTCCGGTCAGGTCTGCGCGGCGCGCAGCGCCTCGTAGGTGGTGTGGTTGGGGCAGAAGAGCGCCCGCGCGGCCTCCGCCCCGGGGGCGGCCAGGAAGGCGCGGCAGGCTCCGACCGAGGCACAGGCGCGGCAGCTTTCCACCATGCCGGCGATGTCCCGGTTGTGGCCGGCAAGGTCGCGGGGTCCAAGGCCGTGGCGGGCGGCCATCGCGCGCAGGCGGTCGGTGACGGCCTGCGGGGCGGTGACGACGCGTGCGAGTTCGGCGCGCGACAGGCCGAGTTCGCCGATCGCGCGGTCGTCGAGAGCCGCGACTTCGCGCACTGCGCGGGAGCGGCCGAAGAAGGATGCGATGCGGTCGAACATGGGGAAACCTCCGGCTTCGGGCCGGGGTCTAGCGGGCGCGGCGGGGGGCGGCCTTGATCTGGCGCAAACGGCGGGGGCGGGGGCGTAGGCGGCCGCCTACTCCGCCGCCTCGGCCCGCCCGCCCGCCAGCGCCACCACGTCGCGCATGATGCGGTTCAGCTCGAAATCCTTGGGCGTGTAGACGCCCGCCACGCCCATCGCCCGGAGCGCCGCCGCGTCGGCCTCGGGGATGATGCCGCCGACCATCACCGGGATCTGCGCAAGCCCCGCGGCGCGGAGCCGGTCCAGCACTTCGGCCACCAGCGGCAGGTGGCTGCCCGACAGGACCGACAGGCCGATGACATGCGGGCGCTTGTCGGCGGCGGCGGCGACGATGGCCTCGGGCGTCAGGCGGATGCCTTCGTAGGCAATGTCGATGCCGCAGTCGCGGGCGCGGGCAGCGATCTGTTCGGCGCCGTTGGAATGGCCGTCGAGCCCGGGCTTGCCGATCAGGAACGACAGGCGCCGGCCGAGGCGGGCCGAGACGGTATCGACTTCGGCGCGGAGCTCGTCGAGGCCCTCGGTGCGGTTCGAGGGGTTGCGCGACACGCCGGTGGGGCCCCGGTATTCGCCGTGCACGGCACGCATCGCGCCGGCCCATTCGCCGGTGGTGACGCCGGCGCGGGCGGCGGCGATGGAGGGGGGCATGACGTTGGCGCCGGTCCGGGCGGCATCGGCGAGCGCGGCGAGCGCGGCGGCGACGGCGGCGGGGTCGCGGGCCTTTCGCCAGGCGTCGAGCCGCGCCACCTGCCCGGCCTCGACCGACGGATCGACAGTCAGCACCGCCGCTTCCCCGGCGGTCAGCGGCGAGGGTTCGCCCGTCTGCCAGCGGTTCACCCCGACCACGGTGGTTTCGCCCTTTTCGATCCTGGCGATGCGCTCGGCGTTCGAGTCCACCAGGCGGGCTTTCATATACCCGATGCTGGCGACCGCCCCGCCCATGCCGTCGATCATCGCGAGTTCCGCCCGCGCGCCGGCCTTCAGTTCCTCGACCTTCGCGGCGACGACGGGGTTGCCGTCGAACAGGTCGCCGTATTCCAGAAGGTCGGTTTCATAGGCGAGGATCTGCTGCATCCGCATCGACCATTGCTGGTCCCACGGGCGGGGCAGGCCCAATGCCTCGTTCCAGGCGGGAAGCTGCACGGCGCGGGCGCGGGCGTTCTTCGACAGCGTCACCGCGAGCATTTCCAGGAGGATGCGGTAGACGTTGTTTTCGGGCTGCTGTTCGGTCAGGCCAAGCGAGTTGACCTGCACGCCGTAACGGAAGCGGCGGTGGCGTTCGTCGGCAATGCCGTAGCGGTCGCGGCAGATCTCGTCCCAGAGGTCCGTGAAGGCCCGCATCTTGCACATCTCGGTCACGAAGCGGATGCCGGCGTTGACGAAAAAGCTGATGCGGCCGGCCATTGCCGGGAAGTCGGCGGGCGCGACCTTGCCCTTCAGGTCGTCGAGCACCGCGCAGGCGGTGGCGAGCGCGAAGGCCAGTTCCTGTTCCGGCGTCGCCCCGGCTTCCTGCAGGTGGTAGGAACAGACGTTCATCGGATTCCACTTCGGCAGGTGGGTGCCGGTATAGGCCGCGACGTCGGTGATCATCTTCAACGACGGCTCCGGCGGCAGGATGTAGGTGCCGCGCGAAAGGTATTCCTTGACGATGTCGTTCTGCACGGTGCCCTGAAGGGCAGCGGTGTCGGCCCCCTGTTCCCCGGCCGCGACGATGTAGAGCGCCAGCAGCCAGGGCGCCGTCGCGTTGATCGTCATCGAGGTGTTCATGCGGTCGAGCGGGATGCCCTGGAAGAGCGTGCGCATGTCGCCCAGGTGGCAGACCGGCACGCCGACCTTGCCGACCTCGCCCCTGGCCAGCGGGTGGTCGCTGTCGTAGCCGGTCTGGGTGGGCAGGTCGAAGGCGACCGACAGGCCGGTCTGCCCCCTGGCGAGGTTGGCGCGGTAAAGCGCGTTCGATGCCTCGGCCGTCGAATGCCCCGCATAGGTGCGGATAAGCCAGGGCTGGTCCTTCGGGGTCGTCATGGTCTTCGTCAACCGGCAATATTATTACGCGCCTGACGGGATAGTCGTAACTTCATTGCGTGTCAATTCGCCGCGGTGCGGCGACAATCGCTTTTGCCCCGGCCGCGCCCCGCGTGTATGTCTGGCCGCCATGTCGCGCATCGTCGAAGTCCCGCTCTGGCTCCTCTCGCTGATCCTGTTCCTCGCGGCCCTGTCGTTCCTGTCGCATTTCCTCTTCCCCTCGGTCCGCTGGTTCCTGCGGCGGCGGGTGGAGCGGCTGGTGGGCGAACTGAACAAGCGGCTGGAGCGGCCGATCCAGCCCTTCAAGCTGATGCACAGGAACGACATGATCGTGCGGCTGGCGCATGACCCGAAGGTGATGGAGGGCGTGGTGGCGGCGGCGACCGCCGGGGGCGAGCCGGAAAGCGTGGCCTTCGAACGGGCGCGCGCCTATGCGCGGGAAATCGTGCCGTCGTTCTCCGCCCTGATCTACTTCGGGATCGCGGCGCGGCTGGCGCGGCGGGTGGTGCGGCTGCTTTACTACGTGCGGATCGAACGCTTCGACGCCGAGGCCCTGGCGGCGGTGGACCGCAAGGCGACGGTGGTCTTCGTGATGAACCACCGGTCGAACATGGACTACGTTCTGGTCACCTACCTGGCCGCCAGCCGGTCGGCGCTGAGCTATGCGGTGGGGGAATGGGCGCGGGTCTGGCCGCTGTCGGGCCTGATCCGGTCGATGGGCGCCTATTTCATCCGCCGCCGGTCGGACAACGCGCTCTACCGCAGGGTGCTGGCGCGCTATGTGCAGATGGCGACGGAAGAGGGCGTGACGCAGGCGATCTTCCCCGAAGGCGGCCTCAGCCTGGACGGGCGGCTGGCGGCGCCGAAGCTGGGCATCCTGAGCTATATCGTCGCCGGCTGGCAGGAAGGCGGGCGCGAGGTGGTGTTCGTCCCGGTGGCGCTGAACTACGACCGGGTGTTCGAGGACCGGGTGCTGATCGCCGCGGCAGCGGCGGGCCGGCGGAGGTTCCGCGCCGACCCTTTCGGCATCCTGCGCTTTGTGCTTCGCCATGCGTGGCGGCGGCTGACCGGGCGATACCGGCGGTTCGGCTATGCGGCGGTGAGTTTCGGGGTGCCGCTGACCCTGTCCGAGGTCATGGCGGGCGGCGCCGGGGACGCCACCGAGCGGCTGGCGCGGCAGCTGATGCAGCGGATCCGGGGGGTGATGCCGGTCCTGCCGGTGCCGCTGGTGGCGCTGGCCTTCGGGGATGCCACGGAGATCGGCGAGGCGGCGCTTCTGGACCGCGCGGCGGCACTGTGCGCCAGGCTTTCCGCGGCGGGCGCCACCGTCGCCATACCGAAGGGGCCGGTCGCCGACCGGGTGGCGGCGGGGCTCGGGGTGCTGACGCGCCGCCGGCTGGTGGTGAAAGAGGGCACAGCCTACCGCGTCGCCCCGGGCGCGGCGCCGGTCCTGCGCTTCTATGCGGACTCGATTGCACAGCTTCTGCCGGACGATCCGGCCGAAATCCGGGAATCGGGGGCGGAAGGCGAAACGGAAAGGTCATAAAATTTCAAGACTCGGAACTATTGAGTTGTAAAGTTGCGCTGCCGATTCTAAATCATGCCGGGGCGCGGCGATTCTGCACTGCGGCATGGATTACGGAGGTCGAAGATGGCTTTGGACAGCAACACCGGGCCGGTCCGCTACGAGGCGCCCGAGAAAGACCTCTACGAACTTGGCGAAATGCCGCCTTTGGGCTATGTGCCGAAGCGCATGTACGCTTGGGCGATCCGCCGCGAGCGACACGGTGACCCCGACACCGCGATGCAGGTCGAGGTGGTGGACACCCACGAGATCGACAGCAACGAGGTGCTGGTGCTCGTGATGGCGGCGGGGGTGAACTACAACGGCGTCTGGGCGGCGCTCGGCCAGCCGATCAGCCCCTTCGACGGCCACGGCGCGCCCTTCCACATCGCCGGGTCCGACGCCTCGGGCATCGTCTGGAAGGTCGGCGACAAGGTGAAGCGCTGGAAGGTGGGCGACGAGGTCGTCATCCACTGTAACCAGGACGACGGCGACGACGAGGAATGCAACGGCGGCGACCCGATGTTTTCGCCCAGCCAGCGCATCTGGGGATACGAGACGCCGGACGGCAG
This sequence comes from Paracoccaceae bacterium, assembly GCA_046155885.1. Classification (GTDB taxonomy): domain Bacteria; phylum Pseudomonadota; class Alphaproteobacteria; order Rhodobacterales; family Rhodobacteraceae; genus JAOADN01. The sequence continues at coordinate 3,434 of JBJXFU010000142.1, read as the reverse complement.
CTTCGCGCAGTTCACCCGCGTGCAGGCCCAGCAGCTGATGGCGCGGCCCAGACACCTGACCTGGGAAGAGGCCGCCTGCTACACCCTGACGCTGGCCACCGCCTACCGGATGCTGTTCGGGCACCGCCCGCATATCCTGAAGCCCGGCGACAACGTGCGGGTCTGGGGCGCTTCGGGGGGCCTGGGTTCCTATGCGATCCAGCTGATCAACACCGCCGGGGCCAATGCGATCGGGGTGATCAGCGACGAGACGAAACATGACTTTGTCATGGGCCTGGGCGCGAAGGGTGTGATCAACCGCAAGGACTTCAGCTGCTGGGGCCAGATGCCCAAGGTGGGCAGCCCCGAATACAAGGTCTGGTTCAACGAGGTCCGCAAGTTCGGCAAGGCGATCTGGGATATCACCGGCAAGGGCGTGAACGTCGATTTCGTCTTCGAACATCCGGGCGAAAGCACGTTCCCGGTTTCCGTTTTCCTGGTGAAACGCGGCGGCATGGTGGTGATCTGTGCCGGCACCACCGGGTTCAACCTGACGCTCGACGCGCGTTATCTCTGGATGCACCAGAAGCGGGTGCAGGGAAGCCATTTCGCCAACCTGAAACAGGCGAGCGCGGCCAACCGGCTGATGCTGGAACGAAGGCTCGATCCCTGCATGTCGGAGGTCTTTCCATGGGCCGAGATTCCGGCGGCGCATATGAAGATGCAGCGCAACGAACACAAACCGGGCAACATGGCGGTGCTGGTCCAGGCGCCCCGCGCGGGCCTGCGCACATTCGAAGACGCGCTGGAGGCCACGCGCTGAGGTTGTAGGGGCGGCGGGGCGGGAGGCCGTTGGTGAACATATGGTTAACGATCCGGACGGGGCCTGCCAGGAGTGCGGAATTTCAACGGGTTAGACCACCACGCCTCCCCATTTTCGGTGAGTTGCTAGGTTAACGGCCGTAAGGAAAAATTAACCCCGGTGGTTGTGGGACTGATATTCACACTCTTCACGCGGGCGATCATATGCAATACGGTTGGATCCTGGATGTACTGGCGGATCTAAAGTCCTTTGCGAAATCGAATGGCCTTGCCGGACTGGCGGAACAACTGGACGACACGTCCTTGCTGGCAGCCGCGGAGATAGCGCAATTGGCCGGAGATCCGGTCGTGGAGGCGCGGCGACATGCGGATCAGGCTGGATCGCTTTTCTGGCGAGCTCCAACGGGCGAAAACGCTTGACGACCTGCAGAAGGTCATCACCGGTCTGCGCGATCAGTGCGACATCGAGCACCTTGTCTATCACTCGGTCAGCGGATCGGGCGATCAGTACGCGGCGCTCACCTATCCGCAGTCATGGGTCGAGCGCTACATCGAAGAGGACTATTCGCGCATCGACCCGGTCGTGCACGGCTGTTTCACGCATTTCCGGCCGCTCGACTGGAAAACGCTGGACTGGACGCCGAAACATGTCCGGTCGTTCCTGGGCGAGGCGCTGGATGCCGGGGTCGGCAATCAGGGGCTTTCGGTTCCGATCCGGGGGCCGAGCGGGCAGTTCGCGCTGTTCACCGTGTCGAGCCGCTGCGCGGACACGCGGTGGGAAAGGTTCAAGGACGAGAACACGACCGACCTGATCCTTGTCGCGCATTTCATCAACCAGAAGGCGCTGGAACTGGAAGAGGGCACGGATTTCCGCAACGGCGCCCGCCTGTCGCCGCGCGAGGTCGATGCGCTGTCGATGCTGGCAATGGGGATGAACCGGTCGCAGGCGTCGCAATGGCTGGCGATTTCGGAACACACCTTCCGCGTCTATGTCGAAAGCGCGCGCGGGAAGCTTGGCGCCAACAACTCGACCCATGCGGTGGCCCGCGCCATCGCCCTGGGGCTGGTCATCCTGTAGCGCCGGGCTGCCGGCCTGCGGTGAAACCGGCCGACTTCCTGAACAATTCCTGACCGTACCGGCGCCGCGCCGCACCCCGGCTTAATGCGCATCGCTGAAACCCTCCTGACGCCATCAGGAGGATGCGATGCTCAGATATGTCAGCGGCGCCGAACTGCGCCGCCACGACAAGCTTTTCCGCACCATGTTCCGGGATCGCGCGGCGCAGTTCCGCGACCGGCTGAACTGGGCGGTCAGGGTGGACGGCGACGGCTACGAGCGCGATGAATACGACGATGCCGGGCCGCTCTATGTGGTGTGGGAGAAAGAGGACGGCAGCCACGGAGGGTCGATGCGGTTCCTGCCGACGGCGGGCGGGCCGACGATGGTGAACGACCATTTCGCGCGGCTGATCCCCGAAGGGCGGATCGCCGACCCCCGCATCTGGGAATGCACGCGCTTCTGCCTGGCGCCGGATGCCGGGCCGAAGGTATCGGCGGCGCTGATGCTCGGGGGGGCCGAGGTGGGCCTGCGCTTCGGGCTGACGCATGCGGTCGGGGTCTTCGACGACAGGATGGTGCGCATCTACCGGCTGCTCGGCTGGTCCCCCGACATCGTGGCGCGCGAGGGCGCGGGGAAGGACGCGGTCGGGCTGGGCTTCTGGGCCTTCTCGGGGGCGATCCGCGATGTCATGGCGCGGCGGGCGGGGCTGTCGCGCGAGGCGTCGGCGCTGTGGTTCCTGCGTTCGGCGGCCGTCGGGGCGGCGGCCGCCTGATCCGGCCCGAACCCGGGTTGCGCCCGCCGCGCGGGGCCTTACGGTCGGGCGCATGGATGCGGCGCTTTCCCTTTCCGACGATCAGGCCACCGCCTGGGACGATCTTTCCGACACGCTGGGGCGAGCCGGGATCGACCTTGCGGGGGGCATCGCCCAGCCGTCGGGGGCGGACGCGCGGCCCTCGCTCCGCGCGGTGGTGGGCAAGGCGGGGTCGGGCAAGACGATGCTTCTGGCCGCGCTCGCCAAGGCCCTGACCGCGGCCGGCGTCGAGACCGTTTCGGGCGACTGGGAGGGGCGGCGGCGGACGCACCGGCGGACGCTGGCGATCCTTGCCCCCACCAACAAGGCGGCCTCGGTGCTGCGCGGGCGGGGGGTGCCGGCGACGACGATCCACCGCATCCTCTACACCCCGATCTACGACCCCCAGTACGAGAAGATCGCGGAATGGCTCGCGAACGGCGGCGAACGGCCGGCGGTGGAGGGGCTGACGGATTTCGCGCTGGACCGGGCGAAGGCGTTCCACGACCAGGTGCCCTCGATCCCCGGCGCGCTGGCGGCGGCGGGCCTCCGGGGGTCGGACTTCATCAAGGGCTGGAAGCGGCGCGAGGAGCCGCTGGATATCGGCTTCGTCGACGAGGCCTCGATGCTGGACGAACGTCAGTTGGACGACCTGAGGGAGATCTTCCCCACCCTCATCCTTTTCGGCGACCCCGCCCAGCTCGCCCCGGTGGGCGCCAGCGGCGAGATGGTGTTCGACGGGCTGCCGGAGAACGCGAAGCTGACCCTGTCGCGCGTCCACCG
>JBJXFU010000120.1:0-20353 GCA_046155885.1 Paracoccaceae bacterium | reverse complement strand
TGTGGGGGTGATCCGGCCCTCGCGTGCCGGACCCGCGGGGGCTCTGCCCCCGCACCCCCGGGATACTTGAACCAAGATGAAGGAGAGGGGAGGGGGACCGCGACCCTTGACGCGGGCCGCTTATCGGCGCATGAAATGAACAAGCGTTCATAAATCACCGGAGGCCGCGCGATGTTCCTGTCCGGGATGCGGTTCGACCTTGGCCCCGATGTCGGCGCCCTGCGCGAGACGGTCCACGCCTGGGCGCAGGCCGAGGTCAAGCTGCTCGCCGCGCGCCTTGACCGCGACAACCTGTTCCCCGTCCAGCTCTGGCGCGGCATGGGCGATCTCGGCCTTCTCGGCATCACCGTGCCTGAAGAGTTCGGCGGCGCCGCGATGGGCTACCTCGCCCATGTCGTCGCCACCGAGGAAATCGCCCGCGCCTCGGCCTCGGTCGCGCTGTCCTACGGCGCGCATTCCAACCTCTGCGTGAACCAGATCGCCCGGAACGGCACCCCCGAGCAGAAGCACCGCTACTTGCCGAAGCTTGTGACCGGCGACCATGTCGGCGCGCTCGCCATGTCGGAGGCGGGCGCCGGGTCGGACGTGGTGTCGATGACGCTGAGGGCCGAAAAACGCAACGGGCACTTCCTTCTGAACGGCACCAAGTACTGGATCACTAACGGCCCCGATGCCGACGTGCTGGTCGTCTATGCCAAGACCGACCCCGAGGCCGGCGCAAAGGGGATCACCGCCTTTCTAGTCGAAAAGACGATGGCCGGGTTCTCCACCAGTCCGCATTTCGACAAGCTCGGGATGCGCGGGTCGAACACGGGCGAGCTGATCTTTCAGGGCGTCGAGGTGCCGTTCGAGAACGTGCTGGGCGAGGAAGGCCGGGGCGTCCGCGTCCTGATGTCGGGGCTCGACTACGAACGCGTCGTGCTGTCGGGCGTCGGCACCGGGATCATGGCGGCCTGTCTGGACGAGGTGCTGCCCTACGTGAGGACTCGAAAGCAGTTCGGCCAGCCGATCGGGTCATTCCAGCTGATGCAGGCGAAGGTGGCCGACATGTACACCGCGCTGAACTCGGCCCGCGCCTATGCCTATGAAGTCGCCCGCGCCTGCGACCGGGGCGAGGTGACGCGCGCCGACGCGGCCGCCTGCGTGCTTTACGCCAGCGAACAGGCGATGGTCGTCGCGCACCAGGCCGTGCAGGCCTTCGGCGGCGCCGGCTTCCTCGCCGACGCGCCGGTGGCACGCTTCTTCCGCGACGCCAAGCTGATGGAGATCGGCGCCGGGACAAGCGAGATCCGGCGGATGCTGATCGGGCGGGAACTGGTGGGGGCAGCGGGTTGAAGGAATCGGGGGAATCTGTCAGCATTAGAAGCTTCTGACAACCAGGGTGGGGACTGGCAGGAATGGACAAGACTGGACTCGCCGAGTCGGCCGAGCCCTACCGGACGCCAGCGAGGATCAAGGTCGGGCCCGACGGCCGCATCCTGATCCCGGTCGAGTTGCGCCGCGAAGCGGGAATAGAACCCGGCAGCACGGTGCTTGTCGAAGTCAGGGACGGGGAAGTGTGCGTTGCCACCGTCGCGGCGCGCCTTCGAAGGGTCCAGGAGATCGCCAAGAAGTACAAACGGACCGGCGAAAGCGTCGTGGACGAGTTCCTCGCCGAACGGCGCGCCATGTGGGGAGAGGAGTGAGCGTTGTCCTCGACACCTCTGCGGTGCTCGTGGTGATTTTCGGCGAACCCGGCGGCGCAACCGTGGCCGGCAGGCTGGCCTCCGGCGCCATCGGAACAGTGAATCTCGCTGAAGTGGCGACCAAGCTCGCCGAGGCCGGGTACACGGACGAGGACCTCGACGCCACGCTCGCGGGTCTCGAGGCCCTGCGCGTCCCCTTCGACGAAAGGCTGGCGGCGGCGACAGGCCGACTGCGGCGCGAAACCCGCCACCTTGGCCTCTCGCTCGGCGACTGCGCCTGCCTTGCGCTCGCGCAGTCGCTCGGCGCGCCGATCCTGACCGCCGACCGCACCTGGGCCGACCTCGACCTCGGGGTCGAGATCGAGGTGATCCGTTGACCCGCGCCGCCCACCTAGCCGCGCTGGCCGAGGTCGCGGCTGCCGCCGAAACCGCCCTTGCCGGCGGCGGCGAGGCCGCTCGGGCCCGCCATGCCGCGCGCGGCAAGATGCCGGTGCGGGACCGGATCGCCACCCTTCTCGACCCCGGCGCGCCTTTCCTGGAAGTCGGCCTCTTCGCCGCCCACGGGCTTTACGATGGCGCAGCCCCGTCGGCCGGGATCGTCACCGGCATCGGCCGCGTGGCGGGGCGCGAGGTGGCGGTCGTCGCCAATGACGCGACCGTGGCCGGCGGGACCTACTTTCCGATGACGGTGAAAAAGCATCTCCGGATGCAGGAAATCGCCGAAGCGAACCGCCTGCCCTGTCTTTACCTTGTCGATTCCGGCGGCGCCAACCTGCCGCGCCAGGACGAGGTCTTTCCCGACCGCGACCATTTCGGGCGCATCTTCTACAACCAGGCGCAGATGAGTGCCAAGGGCATCCCCCAGATCGCGGTGGTGATGGGCTCCTGCACCGCCGGCGGGGCCTATGTGCCCGCGATGTCGGATGTCTCGATCATCGTGAAGGGCCAGGGCACGATCTTCCTGGCGGGCCCGCCCTTGGTGAAGGCCGCAACGGGCGAGGAGGTGGACGCCGAGACGCTCGGCGGCGCGGACACCCACACCCGGCTCTCGGGCGTGGCGGACTACCTGGCCGAAAACGACGCCCATGCCCTTGCTCTGGCCCGCCGGGCGGTCGCCAGCCTCGGCTCCGCCGCGCGCGCCGACCCCGGCCTCGCATCGCCCGCGCCGCCCGACCACGACCCCGCCACCATGCCGGACGTGGTCCCCGAGGCGCTCGGCACCGCCTACGACATCCGCGCCGTGATCGGCCGCATCGTCGATGGCCCGGGCTTGGACGAGTTCAAGGCGCGCTATGGCACCACGCTGGTCACCGGCTTCGCCCGGATCGAAGGCATTCCCTGCGGCATCCTCGCCAACAACGGCATCCTCTTTTCCGAAGCCGCGCTGAAAGGTGCCCACTTTGTCGAACTCTGCGCGCAGCGGCGTATCCCGCTGATTTTCCTTCAGAACATCACCGGCTTCATGATCGGTCGCAAAGCCGAGGCGGAAGGCATCGCCAAGCACGGCGCGAAGCTTGTCACCGCCGTCGCGACCGTCGCGGTGCCGAAGATCACGGTGATCGTGGGCGGGAGCTTCGGGGCGGGCAACTACGGCATGTGCGGCCGCGCCTATGCCCCCCGCTTCCTCTGGACCTGGCCGAATGCTCGCATCGGCGTGATGGGCGGCGAACAGGCGGCGGGCGTCCTGGCCACCGTCCGGCGCGAGGCGATGGAGCGGGCGGGCAAGATCTGGTCGGCCGAGGACGAAGCCGCCTTCCGCCGCCCCACGGTCGAGATGTTCGACCGCCAGAGCCACCCCCTCTACGCCTCGGCGCGGCTCTGGGACGACGGCATCATCGACCCCCGCGACACCCGCGCCGTCCTCGCCCTGTCGCTCGCCGCCAGCCTCAACGCCCCGATCCCGGAAACGCGGTTCGGGGTGTTCAGGATGTGACGGGGATGATCCGCCGCCTCCTCATCGCCAACCGGGGCGAAATCGCCGTCCGTATCGCCGCCACGGCCCGGAGGATGGGGATCGCCACCGTCGCCGTATTTTCCGACGCCGACGCGGACGCGCTGCACACCGCCGCCGCCGACACCGCCCACCGGATCGGCCCGCCGCCCGCGCGCCTGAGCTACCTGAACGCCGAGGCGATACTCGCCGCCGCCCGCGCCGCCGGCGCCGATGCGGTCCACCCCGGCTACGGGTTCCTCTCCGAAAACGCTGACTTCGCCGAAGCCGTAGCCAATGCGGGCCTGATCTGGGTCGGCCCGCCGCCCGCCGCAATCCGGGCGATGGGCCTGAAGGACGCGGCAAAGCGGTTGATGCAGGCGGCCGGGGTGCCGGTCGTGCCGGGTTTCCACGATGCCGGGGCGACCGACGCACAACTGGCCAGCGCCGCCCTTACCATCGGCTTTCCCGTCCTGATCAAGGCCCGTGCCGGGGGCGGCGGGCGCGGCATGCGCCGGGTCGACGCGCCGGACGGCTTCGCCGCCGCGCTCGCCTCGGCCCGGCGCGAGGCCGAAAGCGCCTTCGGCGACCCCGAATGCCTGGTCGAAAAGCTGATCGCCAGTCCCCGTCACATCGAGATGCAGATCTTGGCCGACAGCCACGGCCAGGTCCTGCACCTGCTCGAACGCGACTGCTCGCTGCAGCGCCGCCACCAGAAGGTGATCGAGGAAGCCCCCGCCCCCGGCATGACCCCCGACATGCGCGCCGCGATGGGGCGCGCGGCGACCGAAGCCGCCCGCGCCGTTTCCTATGTCGGCGCCGGAACGGTCGAGTTCATCGTCGATGGCGCGCAGGGCCTTCACCCTGACCACTTCTGGTTCATGGAGATGAACACCCGCCTGCAGGTCGAACACCCGGTGACCGAGGCGGTGACCGGCCTCGATCTGGTCGAATGGCAGCTCCGCGTTGCAGCGGGCGAGGCGCTGTCCTTCCGGCAGGAGGATATCGCCCCGCAGGGCCACGCGGTCGAGGCGCGGCTCTACGCCGAAGACCCCGCCCGCGACTTCCGCCCCGCCACCGGGTGGCTCGACCGGCTGGCCTTCCCGCCCGCCGCCGCCTTCGCGCGGGCGCCCCTGCGGGTGGACAGCGGCGTGCGCGAAGGTGACAGCGTCACCCCGCACTATGACGCGATGATCGCCAAGGTCATCGCTCACGCGCCGACCCGGGGCGAGGCGCTTTCGCGATTGGCCACCGCGCTCGACACGACCGAAATCGCGGGGATCGTGACCAACCGCGCCTTCCTTGCGCGGCTGCTCCGCCATCCCGGCGTCGTCGCGGGCGAACTCGACACAGGCCTGATCGGGCGGGAGCTCGACGCGCTCGCCGCGCCGCCGGTGCCCGGCCCGGGCGTCCGCGCGCTCGCCGCCGTCGCGACGCTTGGGCTGGACCGCCCGACCGAGGGCGACAGCCCATGGGACCGGCTCCGGGGCTTCCGCGTCTGGGGCGCGGCTCGGCACGCCGCCGCCTTCGCCCTCGACGGCGAGACGGTCGCGGCGACGGTGACCCTTCAGCCCACCGGGTTCCGGGTGGAGTTCAGCGGCGAAGTTGCCGATCTTTCGCTCTGCCCGGAAGTCGGCGGCGCTCTTTCGGTACGTGCGGGCGACCTCGCCTTCGCCACCCGGATCGTCCGCCACGACGCGCACCGCCTGACGCTTCTGGCCGGCGGCGAGACCTTCACGCTGGTGCTTCCCGACCCCCTCGCCGGGGCGACCGACGACCATCCCGGCGGCGACGACATCCGCGCGCCGCTTCCCGGACTGCTCCGCGCCCTTACTGCTGAACCCGGGGCACGGGTCGCCAAGGGCACCCCCCTCGCGATGATCGAGGCGATGAAGATGGAGCACGCTCTGACCGCCCACCGCGACGGCTCGGTGGCCGAAGTGCTCGCCCGCGCCGGGGATCAGGTGGCCGAAGGTCAGGTCCTCATCCGCCTTGCCGTCACGGACCCGAAGGACGTGCCCGATGTCTGACCGTGCCGTCGTCGTCGAAGTCGGCCCCCGCGACGGGTTGCAGAACGAGCCCCGCATTGTCGCGGTCGATGACAAGGTCCGGCTCATCGACCTCCTGTCCGCCACCGGCCTGACCCGGATCGAAGCCGCGAGCTTCGTCAACCCCGCCCGGGTGCCGCAGATGGCGGACGGAGCCGGAGTGATGGCCCGCATCGCCCGCCCGGCCGGAGTGGAGTTTTCCGCGCTGACCCCGAACCTCACCGGCTACGCCCGCGCCAAAGCCGCCGGGATGACGGCAGTCGCGGTCTTTGCCTCGGCGTCCGAGGGGTTTAGCCGCGCGAACCTGAATTGTTCGATTCCTGAAAGCATGGACCGGTTCCGAGGAGTCTCTGAGGCTGCACTTGCAGAACAAGTGAAAGTCCGCGGCTATGTCTCCTGCGTCATCCACTGCCCCTTCGACGGCCCCGTCGCCCCCGCCGCCGTGGCCCGAGTGGCCGAAGCGCTGGCGGCACTCGGCTGCCACGAAATCAGCCTCGGCGACACCATCGGCCGGGGCACGCCCGCCACTATTGGCGCGATGCTCGACGCCGTGCTCGCGGTCCTGCCCGCCCCCCGCCTCGCCGCGCACTTCCATGACACCGGCGGCCGGGCGCTGGCCAACGTCCGCGTTGCGCTGGACAAGGGCCTGCGCGTCTTCGACACCTCGGTCGCCGGCCTCGGCGGCTGCCCCTTCGCCCCCGGTGCGCCCGGGAACGTGGCGACCGAGACCGTGGCCGACCTGCTCGCGGCCGAAGGCCTCGCAACCGGCATCGACGCCGCGCGCCTTGCCAAAGCGGCCGCCTTCGCGCGCAGCCTGCGGAGCGGCCATGAGTGAGGGTATCCACATCGCGGCCGACGCGCGGGGCGTCGTCACCGTCACCCTCGCCCGCACCGACAAGCGCAACGCGCTGTCAGGGGGCATGATCGCCGCGTTTCACGACTTCGCCCGCACCACCGGCCAGGACCCCGCCACCCGCGCCGTGATCCTCGCCGCCGAGGGCGAAAGCTTCTGCGCCGGGGGCGATCTTGCCTGGATGCAGGCCCAGATCGCCGCCGACCGCGCCACCCGCATCGCCGAGGCGACGAAACTCGCCGCGATGTTCCAGGCCCTGAACACCATGCCCGCGCCGCTGATCGCCCGCGTCCAGGGGGATGCCTTCGGCGGCGGCATCGGTCTGATCGCGGTGGCCGATACCGCCATCGCCGCCGACAGCGCACGCTTCGGTCTGACCGAAACCCGGCTCGGCCTGATCCCGGCAACGATCTCGCCCTATGTCCTGGCCAGGATGGGCGAAGGCAAGGCCCGGAGGGTCATCATGTCAGCCCGCCTTTTCGGCGCGGCAGAGGCAGTGGCCCTGGATATCGTCGCCCGGACCGTGCCCCCGGCCGAACTCGATGCGGCCGTCGAGGCCGAGATCGAACCCTACCTCGCCGCCGCCCCGGGCGCCGTCGCCCGCGCCAAGGCGCTGGCCCGGTCGCTCGGTCCGCGAATTGACGAGACGGTCATCGCGGACACGATCCGGCGGCTCGCCGACGCCTGGGAGACCGAAGAGGCCAAGGAAGGGATTGCCGCCTTCTTCGGCAAGCGCAAACCGGTCTGGCGGGCCTGACGTCAGGTGCCCGTATCCCCGCGTCGCGCCGGTCGCCGATCTTTCAGAAGGCGCGCGAAGTGCCCGTCGAGGTAAATCCGCAGCCAGGGCGTGTGGTCCGATGGCCTTGTCCGGACCTCCGCCGCCAGACGGTCGAGCGCAACCCAGCGCACGTCGCCGACCTCGGTCGGGTTCGGCTCGACCGGCAGCCCGCGCGGCGCCTCGGCCAGGCAGATATCCACCACCTCATGCTCGGTCAGGCCGGCGCCGACATCCGCCCGGTACTCCACCCGGCCGACGGCGATGGGATCGAGCCCGGTCACCCCCAACTCATCGCGCAGCCGCCTGACCGCACAGTCGCGCGCGCTTTCGCCCCAGGCGGGATGGGTGCAGCAGGTATTGGTCCAAAGCCCTGACGAGTGGTATTTTCCTGCCGCCCGCCGCTGAAGCAGGACGCGGTCTTCCGCCATGACGAAGACCGATACGGCGGGGTGCCGCAACGCCTGCCGGTGCACGGTAAGCTTTTCAACCGGGATCAGCTTGCCGTTCACCCAGGCGGGGATCATGTCGTTCATGTAACATCGACGGAGGCGCGCCCGGATGTGCGGGCGCTGGCTACGGGTTCGGTCCTGATATGGGCGAGCCGCCCGCAGGGGACAAGCGTCCTGTCCGCCGGGAATCCCACGCCGCGTCGCCGCCGCCGGGCCGCCAGTGCCTGACCGGGTCCACTGCCGCTTCGCTGTCCAGATGCGGCAATAGGTACCGGTGGGCACGTGTGGGCGCGCTCGCCTTTTCGCTTCGATGCGGTTATCGCTTCCAATAGAGCGCGGCCTCGGCCTAGTTACGCTACGAGGACCGGTCGGTTCGCTCGGTGCCGGTATCGGCGGGCCAACGTACACCGTACTGTGACGGGCCACGGGAAATGGGAGAGTTCTTCATGCGACGTTCTTTGGTAGCCTTGGCCGTTCTGGGGCTCGTCACCTCGCCCGCGTTCGGCGCAGGCGACGTTACGAACGGGGAAAAGGTGTTCAAGCAGTGCCAGACCTGCCATCTGGTCGCCGCGCCCGACGGCACGGTGCTCGCGGGCAGGGCGGGCAAGACCGGACCGAACCTGTACGCCGTGGTCGGCCGCGCAGCCGGCAGCTATCCGGACTACCGGTACGGCGATGCGATCATCGCCGCCGAGAAGAAGGGGCTGGTCTGGAACGAGGACGAAATCGTGAAGTTCGTGGCCGACCCGGGCGGGTTTCTGAAAGAATTCCTGGATGACTCTTCGGCGCGGGGCAAGATGACCTTCAAGGTCAAGAAGGAACAGGACGCCCACGACGTGGTGGCCTATCTGCAATCGCTGGTGCCCCCGGCGCAGTAGCGGCCCGGCGCGGATGCGTGGCCGGGCGCCCCACCGCTTGCTCCCCTTGCGCAGATCGGAACGTGGCTCGGGGCAGTGCGGGCCGCCGTCCGCCTCGCTACCAGTCGAAGACCTCGACCTGCCGCCTTTTGCCCAGCGTGAAGGCATCCGCGACGTGCACCATCGGCGACAGGTCCATGTCCGATGCCCCGGTGCGCACCAGGTCTGCCATCCGCGCGTAAAGGCCCGGATACTCGCGATCCGGCCCCTCGCCAGCCGGCGTCCCGTCGATGGCCAGCTTCGCCCCCCCGGACGACAGCGTCATCGTGCCTTCCGCGCAGGCGACGTCTATGTCCCAGGTCTGCGGGCCCGTCTGCAGCCAGTCGAGGTCGGCCGTCACCTCGGCCCCCGGATAGGCAAAGGCCAGCCGCGCCGCGACGGGCGTATCGCGGTTGGCGGGGAAATCGAGTGTGGCTTCCCTCAGATGCATCGGGCGCGCCAGGATTTCGGTCACGATGGATAGCGCGTTGATGCCCGGATCGAAGACGCCGAGGCCCCCGGGTTCCCAGACCCAGTCCTGGCCGGGGTGCCAGCGGCGCACGTCCTCTTTCCAGGTCACTTTCAGCGACTTCAGCGCCTTGCCCTGCAGCCAGGCCTTCGCCGCCGCGACACCGTGCGCATAGCGGGAATGCCAGGTGGCCATGAGGCTGACGCCCGCCTCGCGCGCCATCCGCTCAAGATCGTGGCACTCTGCCAGGCTCTGTCCGGGGGGCTTTTCCAGCATCACGTGCCGCCCCGCCGCGATGCAGGCCGCCGCATAGGCAAAGCGCGGCTGCGGCGGGATGGCCAGCGACACCACCGGGATGTCGGGGCGCGCCGCCAGCATCTCTTCGACCGTCGCATAGCGGTCGATGCCGTCCACGCCTGCATTGCGGCTGACGGTCGCGGCCAGCTCCCAGTCGGGCGAGGCGGCGATCGCGGGGATATGCTGGTCGCGCGCGATCTTGCCGATGCCGACGAGGGCGACTTTCATTGGGGCGATCCGGGTCGCCATCAGTGGCTTTCCCGCGCCACCGCGTTGCCCCGGCAGCCGACGAGGAAGTCGAAGTCGGCGCCCGTGTGGGCCTGCTGCACGCGGTCGTGGAAAAGCCGCGCGTAGCCGCCGTCCGGCGGGCTGACCGCCGGTTTCCAGGACGCGAGCCTAGCCGTCAGCTCGGCCTCGGGGATGTCGAGGTGCAGCCGCCGCACGCCGACATCGAGTTCGATCATGTCGCCCGTCCGGACCACCGCGAGCGGCCCGCCCGCTGCGGCCTCGGGGCTGGTGTGCAGCACGACCGTGCCATAGGCCGTGCCCGACATCCGCGCGTCGGATACCCGCACCATGTCGGTGATCCCCTTCCGCAGCACCTTCGGCGGCAGGCCCATGTTGCCGACCTCGGCCATGCCGGGATAACCCTTCGGCCCACAGTTCTTCAGCACCATCACGCAGGTCTCGTCGATGTCGAGGTCCTCGTCGTTTATCTTGGCCTTGTAGTCGTCGATGTCCTCGAAAACGACCGCGCGGCCCCGGTGCTGCATCAGGGCGGGGGTCGCGGCCGAAGGCTTCAGCACCGCCCCGTCCGGCGCAAGGTTCCCGGTCAGCACCACAACGCCGCCGGATTTGGTCAGCGCCTTGTCGGTGGGCAGGATCACCTCTTCGTTGTGGTTGGTGACATCCTTCACCTCGTCCCATTGCGACCGGCCCGAGACGGTCAGCGCGTCCTTGTGCAGAAGTCCCCCCTCGGCCAGCCGCTTGATGACGACCGGAAGGCCGCCCGCGTAGAAGAACTCCTCCATGAGAAACTTGCCCGAGGGCATCAGGTTCACGATCGTCGGCACGTCGCGGCCGAGCCGGTCCCAGTCGGTCAGCGTCAGGTCCACGCCGACCCGGCCCGCGATGGCCAGCAGGTGGATCACCGCGTTGGTTGACCCGCCGATGGCGCCGTTCACCCGGATGGCGTTCTCGAAGGCCGGTTTCGTCAGGATGTCGGAGGGCTTCAGATCGTCCTTCACCATCTGCACGATCCGCCGCCCGGTCAGCTGCGCCATCATCCGGCGGCGGCTGTCCACCGCCGGGATCGCGGCGTTCCCCGAAAGCGTCATCCCCAGCGCCTCGGCCATGCTGGCCATGGTCGAGGCCGTGCCCATCGTATTGCAGGACCCCGGTGACCGGCTCATCGACGCCTCGGCCTCGACGAACTCGGCCGCCGTCATCTCGCCCGCCTTCACCGCTTCGCTGAATTTCCACAGATGCGTGCCGGACCCGACCCGCTCGCCCTTGTAGTAGCCATTCAGCATCGGCCCGCCGGTCACCATGATCGCCGGCAGATCGACGGAGGCCGCGCCCATCAGCAGGCTGGGCGTGGTCTTGTCGCAGCCGACCAGGCAAACGACTCCGTCCATCTGTTGGCCGCGGATCGTCTCCTCCACCGCCATCGCGGCGAGGTTCCTGAACATCATCGCGGTGGGGCGGTAGCCGGATTCGCTGACCGAGAACACCGGCACATCCACCGGGAAGCCGCCTGCCTCCCACACCCCGTTCTTCACCCGCTGGGCGAGGTCGTTCAGATGCGCGTTGCAGGGGTTCAGCTCGCTGAAGGTGTTGAGGATGCCGATCACCGGGCGGCCATCGAACAAATCAGCGGGAAACCCCTGGTTCTTCATCCAGGACCGGCGGTAGATCGCGTCCTTCGAGTTGCCGCCGAACCACTCCTGGCTGCGGAGCTTGCGGGGCCATTTGGCGGGCTTGAAGGTCATCTGTCCTGTCCTCCGGATTCGCGCCGATGCGGTCCTCGCGCATCGCCGTTATAGACGGCGGTCAGCCGGTCTGCCAGCCGCCGGCGAATCGCGCCACGCGCGCCGCAGCCGCCGCTTCGAGATGCGCGCCAAGCCTCTCCGCCGCCGATCCCCGCGGGGCCGCGCGGCGGGTAAGGTAGTACCCCCACGGGCTCGCCGGGCGAAGCGCGAAGGGCTCGGCCAGAAGCCCCCGCGCCAGATAGGTCTCGGTCAGCGAGGTCAGCGCCACTGCCGCGCCAAGGCCTGCCACCGCAAGCTCCAGCGACACGTTCGAGGAGTTCGTGCGAAGCACGCGCGGCGCGTCGCCCGTTCCGATCGGCAGTTCGGTCCGGAAGATGGTCCAGAATTCCTGCCGCCCCGCCACGACGATGCGGCGGAAGCCGCCCGGGCCCGTGCGCGCCATCGGCCCGGCGAGCGTCGGTGCGCAGACCAGCGACAGCGTCTCGGGCCACAGAAGCGTCGCGCCGGGCGGCGCCTCGCCCTCGCGGGCGGTGGCGATCTGGATGTCGGCCTGTTCGTCGCCCGGCCCGTCCCAGATGGTGCCGTTGACGACGATCTCGATGCCCGGATGGCTGGCGAGGAAGGGGTCGAGTGCACCCGGCAGCCAGTTTTCGGCCAGGCTCTGCGGGCAGGCGACGACAACGCTGCGGTCGCGCGCGCCGGTGACGATCGCGTCGGTCGCAGAGGCGATCTGCGAAAGCGCGGGCCGCAACGTGGGAAGGAATGCCTCGCCCGTCTCGGTCAGTTCCAGGCTGCGGGCGCGCCGGACAAAAAGCGCACGGCCCACATAGGCCTCTAGCGCGCGGACATGGGCGCTGATCGCCGCCTGGGTAAAGCCAAGCTCGGCCGCAGCGCGGGTGAAGCTGAGGTGCCGCGCGGCGGCCTCGAACGACCGGATATGGTCGAGCGAGGGGGGCGGGCGGATCATCGGGCGCGCCGGGCCCGGGCAACCCGGACCGGGCTCCACACGCCGCCGACGCCGCCAAAGGCGCGAAATCCGCGTGCCCGCCGCCTTGTAAAATCCGCTATCATGACCCCGTTTCCCTGATGCATAGGCCACGAATTTCTTTCGTGCGCCCGCCGTGCAACAAAATATCTTGGCCTCACAGGAAAGGACAAGGAATGCCCGACAGCCGAAGCCATCCCGGACCGACGACGCTGAACCGCGTCGCGGATTTCGTCTTCGACACCACGCCGGCGGGCATCCCCGCCGAGGCCCTCGACCGCGCCGCGCTTCTGCTTCTCGATACGCTGGGCATCTGCGCCGCTTCCGCGCCGATGGAGGCCGGGCGCATCGGCCGCGAAACCGCCGCCCGCCTCTACGCCGCCGGCGCGCCCGCAGACAGCGCGCGGATGCTCTTCGACGGCCGCCGCGTCAGCCTTGCCGGCGCCGTCTATGCGGGCGCAACGCAGACCGACAACCTGGACGGCCACGACGGCTACAACCCCACCAAGGGGCATGTCGGCGTCGTCACAGTCCCTACCCTTTGCGCGCTCGCCGAACACCTCCCCGACCTCTCCGGACCGGACGCGCTGACGGCGCTGGTCATCGGTTACGAAGTCGCGGGCCGCGCCGGCATCTCGCTTCACGCAACCGTCACCGACTACCACACATCCGGGGCCTGGAACGCGCTCGGGGTCGCCGCGATGGCCGCGCGCCTGCGCCGACTGCCCCGCGCGCAGTTCCGGCAGGCGCTGGGCATCGCCGAATACCACGGCCCCCGCAGCCAGATGATGCGCGAAATCGCCACGCCGACGATGCTGCATGACGGGTCCGGCTGGGGCGCCCTGGCGGGAATGACCGCCGCGATCCTGGCCGAAGCGGGCTTCACCGGCGCCCCCGCGATCACCGTCGAAGCGCCGGAGGCGGCCCCGCATTGGGATGACCTCGGGCGTTTCTGGCAGGTCCTGCACAGCTACGTGAAGCCCTATCCCACCTGCCGCTGGGCACATGCCGCCGTGGACGCCGCACGCGAACTGCAGCTTGCCCACCGCTTCGCCGCCGCCGACATCCGCGAAATCCGCATCCGCAGCTTCGCCTATGCGGCGGACCTTTTCGCAGGCATGCCCGACACCACGTCGAAGGCACAATACGCCCTGCCCTTCCCGGTCGCGGTGATGCTGGTGCACGGGCGGATCGGGCTGGAGCATATCTCGGGGCCGGGCCTGTCGGACCCCGCCGTGGCGGCGCTGGTCGGGCGCACCCGGGTCGCGACCGATCCCCGCCACGAAGCCCGTTACCCGGCGGGCCGATGGGCAGACATCGACATCGAGCTGACCGATGGCCGGGTCCAGACTTCGGGCGACACCCACGCGCGGGGCGGCCCCGAACGGCCATTCGGCGCGGCTGAGGTCACCGCCAAGTTCCGCGAATTCGCAGCGCCCGTCGTGGGCAAGGACCGGGCGGCGCGGATCGAGACGGCGGCGCTCTCCCTCACCGATCCGGCCAGCCGCTTCGCCGACCTTGCCCGGCACCTTTACGCATGACCCTTCGCACCCCCACCATTGTCGTCAGCAGCGACCGACCTGAGGCCGCCGTCGCCCTGATCCGCGCGGCCCATCCCGGCCTGACCGTCCTTGCCTGCATGACCTACGACGGCATGCCGGCACTTCTCGACCGCACCGGCGCCGAGGCGGTGTTCGCCGAACGCTTCGCCCCCGGCCCCTACCCGCGCGCGGCGCTGGTCCAAAGCGGCGTGAAATGGGTCGCCGTCAGCGGATCGGGCACCGACCACCTCGCGCCCTGGGACACCGGGCACGTCATCGTCACCAACGCGGCGGGCGTGGCGGCCGACATGATGGCGGAATACGCGCTGGGGGCGATGCTGGCCTTCTCGCTCGACCATCTCGGGTTCCGCCGCGCCCAGGCCCGACGCGAATGGTTTCTAGGCCAGGTCGAACCCATCGCGGGGCGGACGCTGCTGATCGTCGGCCTCGGCCATACCGGGCTGGCCGCCGCGCGCCGCGCCAGGGCAATGGGAATGACGGTGATCGGCACCCGCGCCCGCCCCGCACCCGCCGATAGCGTGGACGAGGTTCACGGCATCGACGCCCTGCCCGCGCTTCTGCCCCGCGCCGATTTCCTGCTTCTCTGCGTCCCCCTGACCAAGGCCACGCGCGGCCTGATCGGGCGCGAAGCGCTTGCCCTTCTTCCCCCGCACGCCGTCCTCATCGACGTCTCGCGGGGCGGCGTCTGCGATCAGACCGCGCTGGCCGAAGCTCTGGCCGCAGGCCGCCTCAGGGGCGCAGCACTCGACGTCTTCGAAAGTGAACCCCTGCCCCCCGAAAGCCCCTTCTGGGGCATGGAGAACGTCATCCTCACCCCGCATTGCTCCTCGGTCTATTCCGGCTGGCTCGAGAAATCCGCCCGCTTATTCTCCGACAACCTCTGGCGCTGGCGCCGGGGCGAGCCGCTTCTCAACATCGTCGATCCGGGCCGGGGCTATTGATGACCGATGACCGCCGCCACGGCCGCCGCGCCAAATCCGCCCGGGGCGGCGGCGGCATCGCGCAGCTTCCCTGGATGCGCGTGCAGAACCGCATCCCGCCCATCCGCATCGCCTCGGACGACGAGATCGAGAAGATCCACCAGACCGCGCTGCGCATCCTGAAAGACCTCGGCATCCGCGTCGTCGGCGACAAGGTGCTGGACCTCTTCGAACGCGCGGGCGCCATCGTGGACCGCTCCGACGGCATCGTGCGGATCGGCGAGGACGTGATCGTGGCGGCCCTTGCCACCACGCCCCAGACCTTCACCCTGACCTCGCGCAACCCCGCCAAGCGCCTGCATTTCGGCGGCAATGATCTCGTCTTCGGCCTCGTCGCCGGACCCCCGAACGTGCATGACCGGGTGCACGGCCGCCGATCGGGTAACATGGCGGACTACGAGAACTTCATCCGCCTCGCGCATCACTTCAACGCCATCCACATGATCGGCAACCAGGTGGCTGCCCCGCAGGAACTGCCCGCCAACAACCGCCACCTCGACTGCTACCGCGCCAACCTGACGCTGTCGGACCTGACCTACCACTGCACCGCCATCGGGCGCGGCCGCGCGATGGACGGCATCCGCATGATGGCCATCGCGCGGGGGATCACGCTCGAGGAGATGGCAAAGGACCCGGGCGTCACCACCATCGTCTCGGTCAACTCGCCAAGGCTTTTCGACAAGGAGATGGGCGAAGGCCTGATCGCCATGGCCGAACACGGCCAGCCCGTGACGATCACCCCCTTCACGCTCATGGGCGCAATGACCCCCGTGACGCTTGCTGCGGCACTCGCCCAGCAGAACGCCGAGGCCTTGTTCGGCATCACCCTCACCCAGCTGGTGAAGCCCGGCGCACCGGTGATGTACGGCGCATTCACCTCGAACGTCGACATGCGCTCGGGCGCCCCGGCCTTCGGCACCCCCGAAAACGTAAAGGCCAACCTGATCGCGGGGCAACTCGCCCGCCGCTACCGCCTGCCCTACCGCACCTCGAACACCAACGCCTCGAACGCGGTCGACCTGCAGGCGGCCTACGAGACGGTCAACGCCACCTGGGGCGCGGTGATGGGGGGCGGGAACCTGATCTACCACGCCGCGGGGTGGCTCGAAGGCGGGCTGACCGCCAGCTACGAGAAGCTGATTCTCGACGTGGAGATCCTCCAGAACATGATCGAGATCCTGAAGCCGATCGACTTCTCCGAAGACGCGCTCGGCTTCGACGCCATCGCCTCCGTCCCCACGGGCGGGCACTTCTTCGGTGCCGCGCATACCATGAGCCGGTATGAGACGGCGTTCTACAAGCCCCTGCTGTCGGACTGGACGAACTACGGCGGCTGGCAGGCTGCAGGCGCGAAAGAGGCCGTGGAGAGGGCGACCGAGCTCTGGCTGCGGGCGCTGGCGGAGTACGAAGAGCCGGTTATGGACGAGGCCCGGCGCGAGGAACTGGACGCCTATGTGGCGAAGCGGAAAGAAGAAATCGGGAAGGGCGAACCATGAGAGGCCGCCCTTCGCTCGCTTTCGGTCGCTCCCCGCTCGCGCAAGCGAAGAGGCCCGCAAGGGCCGATGAGCGCCGCCCGGCGAAAGGAACCGCAGCATGAAAACCCACGCGTCAGCCGTCGTCATCGGTGGCGGCCTCGCCGGCTGCTCGATTCTCTACCACCTCGCCAAGAAGGGCTGGACCGACAGCGTCCTGCTCGAACGCTCCGAACTCACCTCCGGCTCCACCTGGCACGCCGCCGCCAACATCCACGGCCTGCATGACGTCACCAACATCAGCCGCCTGCAGCACTACACGATGGCCCTCTACAAGTGGCTCGAAGCCGAAACCGGGCAAGGCTGCGGCATCTTCCAGCCGGGCTCGCTCTACCTCGCCCAGACCGAGGCGCGCGAACATCAGCTCCGCATCCAAGCGGCGAAGGCCCGCCGCTACGGGATGAACTTCCACGAAGTGACCCGGGACGAGGCCGAAAGGCTCCACCCGCTCGTCAACTTCGACGGCATCCGCTGTATCATGTACGAACCCGACGGCGGCAATGTGGACCCCTCGGGCGTGACCCACGCCTATGCCACGGGCGCCCGCCAGATGGGCGCCGAAGTCCACCGCTTCACCCCCGTCACCGGAACCGAACCGCAAGCGGACGGCACCTGGATCGTCCGCACCGACAAGGGCGACATCCGCACCCCTTGGGTGATCAACGCCGCCGGTCTCTGGGGACGCGAGGTCGGGCGGCTGGCTGGCCTCGATCTGCCGCTGATCCCGACCGAGCACCAGTATTTCGTCACCGAAACCATCCCCGAGATCGCCGGTGCAGGCCGACGCCTGCCCTCGGTCGCCGACCGCGACGGGGAATACTACCTCCGGCAGGAAGGCCTCGGGCTGCTCGTCGGCGGCTACGAACAGGCGATGAAGTTCTGGGCCGAAGACGGCACGCCCCCGGACTTCGGGCACGAACTGTTCGCCGACGATCTCGACCGGCTGGAACCCAACATGCTGCGCGCTATCGCGCGCGTACCCGCCGTCGGCACCGCCGGGATCAAGCGCGTCATCAACGGCCCGATGATCTGGTCGCCCGACGCGGCGGTGCTCTTCGGCCCGGTCCCGGAACTCACCGGCTACTTCGCGTGCGTCGGCCTCATCCCCGGCTTTTCGCAGTCGGGCGGTCTCGGCATGCTGGCGGCGGAATGGATCGTCGAAGGCGAACCCACGCCCGACATGTGGGGCTGGGATATCGCCCGCTTCGGACCCTGGGCGTCGAAGGCCTTCACCAAGGCTAGGGTGCGCGACGTCTACACCCACCGCTTCAAGATCCTCTTCCCCAATGAGGAACGCGCCGCGGGCCGCCCCGTCCGCACCCGCCCGGCCTACATGAAGCAACGCGCCTTGGGCGCGGTCTTCGGGCTGAACTACGGCTGGGAACACCCCCTGTGGTTCGCCGCCGAAGGCGAGCCAAAGGAAGAAACCTACGGCTTCACCCGTCAGAACTGGTGGGCGCCCGTGGGACGCGAAGCGAAGATGCTCCGCGACCACGCGGGCATCATCGACATCTCGAACTTCGCCAAATACGCGGTGAAAGGTCCGGGGGCCGAAGACTGGCTGAACGCCCTTTTCGCCAACAATATGCCGAGGGCGGTGGGCCGGTCCTGCCTCACCCCGCTCATCGGCAGCCGGGGCGGCATCGCGGGCGACTTCACCGTCACGCGGCTCGCGCCCGACGAATTCCTCGTCGTCGGTTCCGGCATGGCCGAACGCTTCCACAGCCGCTTCTTCAAACAGGTCCCCTTGCCCCACGGCACGACCTTCGATTCTCGGACCGAGGCCCTCTGCGGCTTCAACGTCGCGGGGCCCCGCGCCCGCGACCTGCTCTCGCGGCTCACGAACACGGACCTGTCGAACGAAGCCTTCCCCTTCATGCGCTCGGCCCGGATCGCCGTCGCAGGGGTGGACTGCGTGGCCATCCGCGTCAGCTTCACCGGCGATCTCGGCTGGGAGCTTCACTGCGCCGAAGCCGACCAGATCGCGCTCTACGCCGCCCTTCTGGACGCCGGGAAGGACTTCGGGGCAGGCCCCGTAGGCAGCCGCGCCCTCATGTCGCTGCGCGTCGAAAAGGGCTATGGCTCCTGGAGCCGCGACTACTCGCCTGAATACTGGCCGCAGGAAAGCGGGCTCGACCGGCTGGTGAAGCGCGACAAGGATTTCCTCAACAAGGGTGCATGGCTCGCCATCTCTGACCAGCCCCCGCGCGACGTCCTGACCTACCTCGAAATCGACGCGGTGGACGCCGACGCGAGCGGATCGGAACCGATCTTCCTGCCCGACGGCACCCCCGCCGGGCAGGTCAGTTCCGGCGCCTACGGCTATTCGGTCGGCAAATCGCTCGCCATCGCCTACCTCAAGGCCGGGATTGCGAAACCGGGTGACACCGTGCATGTGGCGATCCTCGGGCGGCCGCACACCGCCCGGGTCCTGCCCCACCCCGCCTTCGACCCCACCGGCGCGCGGCTGCGCGCGTGAAAAGAACACCGCGCGGCTGCGCGCCTGACCCTGACGGACCCGACCCATGATCACCGATATCCCCGGCCTTCTGACTCAGGTCCGCGACCGTTTCGCCCATGTCGAGACCTGCCCCTTCGAAGGCCCCCGCATCTTCTTCGAAAACGCCGGCGGCGCGCTGCACCTGAAATCGGTGATCGAAACCTCGGCCCTCTACGCCGGCTACCCCGACAACCAGGGCCGCGACAATCCTGCGTCGAAGGCGCTGATGGCCGCCATTGAGCGTGGCAGGGCCGACATGCGGCTCTTCCTCAACGCGCCCTCGGGGCAGGTTTTCGTCGGGGAATCCGGCACCGAGGTGCTGTTCCGCCTGATCCGCACCGCCGCACTCGGGGCGGCGCCGGGGGGCGCGATGCTCTGCTCCACGCTCGAACACCCCGCCTCGCGCTCGGCCATGACCCGCTGGGCCAACGTTACCAGCCGCCCCCGCCGTACCGCGATCCACGACGACGCGACCGGGGTGGTGAGCCTCGCCCATTACGCCCCCCATCTCGGCCCCGACCTGCGCGTGGCCTCGATCGTCGCCACCTCGCCCGTGACCGGCATGGCGGTCGACGTGGCCGCCATCGCCGCCGCGATCCGCAAGGCCGCTCCGGATTGCTTCATCATCGTCGACGGCATCCAGCACGCCAGCCACGGCGCCTGCGACGTAACCGGCGCGGACGGCTATGCGCTCTCGCCCTACAAGGTCTTCTCGCGCCACGGCTACGGGGTTGGCTGGGCTTCCGACCGGCTGACCCTGCTACCCAAGGAAACCGTGCTCGGCGCCGCGCCCGCCGTCTGGGAACAGGGCACTCGCGATGCGGGGTCCTACGCGACCTTCTCGGACGTCGTGGACTATCTGCGCTGGCTCGGCGCGAAGTTCACCGCCTCCGGCGATCCCCGCGCGCAGGTCGAGGCGGCGGCGGCCGCGATCCGGGACCATGAGGCGCGGCTGATGCGGGCGGCGCTGCACGGGACCGGCAACCTGAAGGGCCTGACCGAGCTACCGGGGGTGGCCCTGATCGGGGGCGCGAGCGTCGAGGGGCGCGAAGGGGTGGTGTCGCTGACGCTGGCAGCGATGTCCTCGGCCGACCTCGTCGGCTTCCTCGCCGGCCGGGGCATCCGGGTCCATATCCGCAAGAACGACCACTATTGCGGCAACGTCCTCGCCCCGCTCGGGCTGCAGGACTGCGTGCGGGTCTCGATCAGCCACTACAACTCCGAGGCCGAGGTCGCGGCCTTCCTGACCGCGATGGCCGAGGCCGCGGGGGGTTAGAGCGTGTCGTCGTGGTGTTGATTCGGGATTCCCAAGTCTTCCCGGCTGTGATTCTCTGCTCCTACCGGCTATGGGGGTTCAGACTGGGCAAGCCACATCCGATGGAACTGCGGATCCGGGTG
>JBJXFU010000116.1:0-5009 GCA_046155885.1 Paracoccaceae bacterium | reverse complement strand
CCCAGCCATTTGGCCAAGCGCGGATCGGCCTCGGGCGCGTGCTCGTCGCCGAAGGCGATCGCGGCGAAGGCTTTCAAAACCTGTTCGGCCGTGGGTTCGGCCTCGGCCGGCCGTGCCAGCCTCTGTGCGCCCAGCGTCGCCGCCGCGGCCCGGGCCGCGACTCCCGCCAGGATCAGAACGCGATGGAGAGAAAGGAAAGGGCGCACGGCCCCATTGTGCCGCGCGTCCCCGGCCTTGGAAAGGCGCCGCCGTTCAATGATGAACGTGCGGAATGCCCTTTTCGTGGACGAGCTGCTCGAGCTCGCCCGACTGGAACATTTCGGTGATGATGTCGCAGCCGCCGACGAATTCGCCCTTGACGTAAAGCTGCGGGACCGTCGGCCAGTCGGAGAAGTCCTTGATGCCCTGCCGGATCTCGGCGTCGGCCAGCACATTCACGTCGGTGAACTCGACGCCCAGGTAGTGCAGCACCCCCGCCACGCGGGACGAGAACCCGCATTGCGGCATCAACTTCGTGCCCTTCATGTAGAGCACCACGTCGTTCTTCGTGACGGTGTCGCGGATCGTGTCGATGGCGGTCATGGTCTGCGGCTCATCCTCTATTCGCGCCCGGGCCGGCTGGCCCGGTGCCGAGTTATCGTCAATCCGGCGCCTTGGTGGTCAGCGCCAAGGCGTGCAGTTCGCCCTGCGCGCCGTCCATCTTGCCCTTCAGGCTCGCATAGACCGCGCGCTGCTGCTGGACGCGGTTCATCCCCCGGAAGCTTTCGTCGATCACCTCGGCCGCCCAGTGGTTGCCGTCCCCGGCGAGGTCGGTGATCGTGACCTTCGCTTTCGGGAAGGCGGCCCGGATCAGGTTCTCGATATCCCGGGCTTCCATCGGCATCGGGCAGGCATCCTTTCGTCTTCCCCCCGGAATGTAGGGCCGGGGCCCGGGTGCCGCAAGATGGCGGCGGGGCGCCCATCTTATGTCACAGTTCTGCGGTTTCCTTGCCCGCACGGGGGCCAGGAGGGCCGGATGGACCTGACAGGCGCGGCGCGGCGGTTCCGCGACGGCGAGGATGGGGCGGTGACGGTCGACTGGGTGGTGATCACCGCGGCGGTCGTCGGGCTGGCGCTCGCGGCCTTCGTTGCGGTGGCGGGCGGGGTGATGGACGTGGCCGACACCATCGCCCATGTGCTGGGCACGCATATCCACGCGGACGGGAACCACTATCAGTGACGTGACGCGGGGCTTTGACTCCGGGGCGGATTCGGCGATTCCCTGTCCGGTGTCGGGCAGGGGATGCGGGCGATGAAGGCGAAGGATACCTGGATCAACGGGCGGGCGTTCCTAGGCGAAAGCGGTTCGGGGCATGCGGTCGTGATGGACGGCGCGCCCGAGGCGGGGGGGCGGGATATCGGCGTCAGGCCGATGGAGATGCTGCTGCTGGGCCTCGGCGGCTGCACCGCCTTCGACGTGGTGATGATCCTGGAAAGGGCGCGCGGGAAGGTCACCGGCTGCGAGGTCGAGCTCGACGGCGACCGCGCGGCGGTGGAGCCGAAGGTGTTCACCCATGTCCGGCTGAAGTTCACCCTGCGGGGGCGCGGGCTGAAACCGGCGGCGGTGGAGCGGGCGATCCGGCTGTCGGAAGAGAAGTACTGTTCGGCCACCGCGATGTTCCGCCACACGGCGGAGATGCAGACGGAGTGGGTGGTGGAGGAGGAGGGGGCCTGACGCACCTTCAGTTCCTCCTGCCTCATTCACTCTTTGGAACGATTGGATTTTTTCCACCCCCACCCCCACCGCCCCTCTTGCCCGGAACAGCGGCGAGAGCCACCCGGGCGGCGCCCGCCTCCCGGCCCGGCCACGGGCCGGGCGTTCTTCGCTGAAGACATGCCACCGGCATGTCTTCCGGGCGCTCATCACCCCGAACGGGCAGGCGCCACCGCAACCGCAGCCTGCGGGAACACCGGCGGGGTTGGAGGCACCATAAAGCGCGGACCAATGCCGTAGGGGCGCCCACCCGCGGTCGGGCGCCGCCCTCTGTTGCGGGGAGCGATCGGGGATCAGGGCAGGGTGGATGCAACGAGCCGATAGTAAGGCGGCCCTTGGCACACCTACCTTATGGATGGCTCAGGACAGCCCAAGCGCCTCTGCGAAGCCCCTCCGGTAATGGGCCGAGAGGTCGGCGAGCGCCGCCGATTCGCCCCCGAACCTGACCTCGCCCCCGCCGAAGCGGCCCACCACCCGGGCGGGAACTCCGGCGCGGGCGGCGCGGCCGATGAGGGCGGCGGCCTCGCCCTGGGGCAGGGCGACGAGGTAGCGGGCCTGGTCCTCGCCGAAGAGCGCGGGTATGCCGGCCTCGCCGAGCGCCACCCCGATCCCTGCCGCCTCGGCCATCTCGAAGGCGGCAAGCGCCAGACCGCCGTCGGCGAGGTCGGTGCACGCGCGGATGCGGGCGGCCTCGGCCAGGATGAACTCGCCGTTCCGCCGCTCGGCCGCCAGATCGACGGGCGGCGCCTCGCCCGCCTCGATGCCGAAGGCTTCGGCGAGCAGCGCGGACTGGCCGAGGTGGCCGGTGCCGATGCCGACCAGGACGGCCGCGTCGCCCGCCTGGGGCAGGGTGCCGATCGGAGATGCGCCGGCCGCGATCAGCCCGACGCCGCCGATGGTGGGCGTGGGCAGGATCGCCGAGCCGTCGGTTTCGTTGTAGAGCGAGACGTTGCCCGAGACGATCGGGAAGCCGAGCGCCCGGCAGGCGGCGCCGATGCCTTTGATCGCGCCCACCAGCTGGCCCATGATCGCGGGCTTTTCGGGGTTGCCGAAGTTCAGGTTGTCGGTCGCCGCGAGGGGCCGCGCGCCGGCGGCCACGAGGTTCCGCCAGGCCTCGGCCACCGCCTGCGCGCCGCCGCGTTCGGGGTCGGCCTTGACGTAGCGCGGCGTCACGTCCGAGGTGAAGGCGAGCGCCTTGCCGGTGCCGTGCACCCGTACTATCCCCGCCCCGCCGCCGGGCCGGCGCAGCGTGTCGGCGAGGACCTGGCTGTCATACTGTTCCCACACCCAGGCCTTGCGGGCGTAGGAGGGTGAGGAGAGGAGCGCCGTCAGCGCCGCGATGGCGCCGATCTCCGGAATCGCGCCCAGGGGGGCCGGGGGCGGCGTCGGCACCCAGGGGCGGTCGTATTCCGGCGCGCTGGAGGCGAGCTTCGACAGCGGCAGGTCGGCCTTCACCTCGTTGCCGAGAAGGATGAGGAAGCGGTCTTCCGGGATCGTCTCGCCGACGATGGCGAAGTCGAGGTCCCATTTCTGGAAGATCGCCCGCGCCTCGGCCTCCTTCTCCGGCTTCAGGACCATGAGCATCCGCTCCTGGCTTTCGGACAGCATCATCTCGTAGGCGGTCATGCCGGTTTCGCGCACCGGCACGCGGTCGAGGTCGAGGCGGATGCCGAGGCCCCCCTTGTCGCCCATCTCGACCGCCGAACAGGTCAGCCCGGCGGCGCCCATGTCCTGGATCGAGATGACGGCGCCCGAGGCCATGAGTTCAAGGCAGGCTTCCAGCAGGCGCTTTTCGGTGAAGGGGTCGCCGACCTGCACGGTGGGGCGCTTTTCCTCGATGGTGTCGTCGAATTCGGCCGAGGCCATCGTCGCGCCGCCGACCCCGTCGCGCCCGGTCTTGGCGCCGAGGTAGACGACCGGCATGCCGACGCCCGAGGCCTTGGAGTAGAAGATCGCGTCCGTCCGCGCGATGCCGGCGGCGAAGGCGTTGACCAGGCAGTTGCCGTTGTAGCTGCGGTGAAAGCGTACCTCGCCGCCCACAGTGGGCACGCCGAAGGCATTGCCGTAGCCGCCGATGCCTTCGACCACGCCCGTCACCAGCTGCCTGGTCTTCGGGTGCGAGGGCTCGCCGAAGCTGAGCGCGTTCATCGCGGCGACGGGCCGCGCGCCCATCGTGAAGACGTCACGCAGGATGCCGCCGACGCCGGTCGCCGCGCCCTGGTAGGGCTCGATGTAAGAGGGGTGGTTATGGCTTTCCATCTTGAAGATGACGGCGAGCCCGTCGCCGATATCGACGACGCCGGCGTTCTCGCCCGGGCCGCAGATGACCTGCGGGCCGGTCGTGGGCAGCGTGCGCAGCCATTTCTTCGAGGACTTGTAGGAACAGTGCTCGTTCCACATCGCCGAGAAGATGCCGAGTTCGGTGAACGAGGGCGCGCGCCCGACGATGCCGAGGAGGCGGTCATACTCGTCGGGCTTCAGCCCGTGCGCGGCGACCAGTTCCGGCGTGATCGTCGGTTCCCGCATTCTGCCCCCCCGTCGGGTTACGGGCCCGTCCATAAGGGAAGGGCGGCGGCAGGGGAAGGGCCGGGCGCGCGCCCTCCGGCGCTGCCGGGCGAATGGGACGGACCGGAAGAATTTTCCGCGCGCCCTGTCGAAATCCCTCAACCCCGTTCGTCCTTGGGTCATGACACCAACAGACGGAAGGAAGACGCCATGACATTCCCGATCACGTCCCTCTACGCCGTCCCGATCGCCGTGCTTCTGATCGGGTTTTCGGTCACCGTCTCCACCTTGCGCGGGCGCTTCAAGGTGGCGCTCGGCGATGGCGGGCAGCCGCGGCTGAACGAATGGATGCGGCGGCACGCCAACCTGGCCGAAAACGCGCCCATCGTGCTTCTGCTTCTGGCGCTTGCCGAGGCGGCGGGGGCTGGCGCGGTTTGGCTGCATGGCACGGGGCTGATCTTTCTGGCCTCGCGCCTGATCCACCCGTTCGGCATCGACGCCGCCCGCCCGGGCCATCCTTTGCGCATTGTCGGCGGGGTCGGCACCAGCATCGCGACCATGATCCCGGCCGTCTGCCTTGCGTTCATCCTTCTCCGCCAGGGCTGATCCCGCCCTTGCCAACCCGGCGCGCCGCGCGCCACAACCTGAACCGTGAAAGGACAGACATCATGCAATACATGGCCCTGATCTATTCCGACCCCGCCCGCGAGCCCGCCTATGGCACGCCGGAATTCCAGAAGATGATGGGCGA
>JBJXFU010000113.1:0-3622 GCA_046155885.1 Paracoccaceae bacterium | reverse complement strand
CGGAGGGGGCGCATCCGGCGGTGAAGGCCGTGCAGGTGCGTCCTGCGACGCGCGAGGGCGGGCGGCGGGTGGCCGAGTTCGTGCGGATCGAGCGCGGGCGCGAGGCCTGAGCGTTCGTCAGCCGGGCGGGGTCCACATCACGTCGCCGATCCGGGGCGCGCCGGTGGCGAGCATCACCAGCCGGTCGAAGCCCAGCGCCATGCCGCTGGCCGGGGGCATCTGGGCGAGGGCGGCGAGGAAATCTTCGTCCAGGGGATAGGTTTCGCCGTAGCGGCGGGCCTTTTCGGCCATGTCAGTCTCGAATCTGCTTCGCTGTTCGGCGGGGTCGGTCAGTTCGCCGAAGCCGTTCGCCAGTTCCACCCCGCAGGCGTAAAGCTCGAAGCGTTCCGAAAGGCGCGGGTCGGAGGGCAGGCGGCGGGCGAGCGCGGCCTCGGCAGCCGGGTAGCGATCGAGCGCGGTGGGGCGGGGCTGGCCGAGGCGGGGTTCGACGCGGCCGGAGAGGGCGCGGGCGAACATGTCGGACCAGGTGTCATCGGGTGCCGTCTTCAGACCCGCGGCGGTGCAGGCGGTGCGGAGGGCGTCGGCGTCGGGTGTGCCGTCGGGGCCAAGGGTGGCGAGAAGGTCGATGCCGGCATGGGTGGCGAAGGCATCGGCGACGCTGAGGCGGTCGGGCGGGGCGAAGGGGTCGCAGCTGCGGTCGCGGTGGCGGAAGGTGTCCGTTCCGGCGGAATCGGCGGCGAGGCGAAGGAAGGTAGCGCAGTCGTCGATCAGGCGGTCGCAGGGCTCGTTCGCGCGGTACCATTCCAGCATGGTGAATTCGGGAGAGTGGAGCGGCCCCTGTTCGCGGTTCCTCCAGACATGGGAGAAGGCGAAGATGCGGGTCTCGCCAGCGGCCAGCAGCTTCTTCATCGCGAATTCGGGGCTGGTGTGCAGGTAGCGGCGGTGCGGCGCTCCGTCATTGCCGATCCGGTCGGTGGCAAAGGCGTGCAGGTGGGTTTCGTTGCCCGGGCTGACCTGAAGGGCGGCGGGGTCGACCTCGGTGAAGCCCTCGGCCTGGAGCCAGGCGCGGATGGCGGTCCGGATGCGGTTGCGGGCCAGAAGAAGCGGGCGGCGGTCGGCGTGGCGGGCGGGCGACCACCAGGGGGTTTCGCTGTGCGGCATTGGGGGGCTGCGCCTTTCCCGTTTGAGATTTCCGGCCGGATGCGCTAGTGCCCCGGCAACCCGGCGCGGCGGCTTATCCCGCGCCCCCCCGAACCGCAAGGATACGCAAGTTGAAAGTCATCGCCTCGTCGCTTCGCAAGGGCAATGTCGTCGATATGGACGGCAGGCTTTATGTCGTGCTGTCGGCCACCAACTTCCACCCCGGCAAGGGCACGCCGACCACCAGCGTAGACATGCGCCGCATTTCCGACGGGGTGAAGGTGAGCGAGCGGTGGAAGACCACGGACGGGGTCGAGAAGGCCACGGTGGACGAGCGCGAGTACGATTTCCTGTACGAGGACGGCGAGGGGTATCACTTCATGAACCCCGAGAACTACGACCAGGTGACGGTCACCGCCGAGATTCTGGGCGACAACAAGGTGTACCTGCAGGAATCGATGCGCTGCTACATCCAGACCTTCGAGGGCGTGCCGATCGCCATCACCGTGCCGCAGAAGATCACCGTGGAGGTGACCGAGACCGAGCCGGTGGTGAAGGGGCAGACGGCGTCGTCGTCCTACAAGCCGGCGATGACGTCGAATGGCCTCAGGGTGATGGTGCCGGGGCATATCGGGCCGGGGACGCGGATCGTGATCAACACGGACGAAAATTCCTACGTGGAGCGGGCGAAGGACTGAGCCGGCGCGCGGCGCGGGATGACGGGCGGGATCGGCCGTTCTATGCCCCGTAGCTGCGTTCCCCGAAGATTGCGCTGCCGACGCGGACATGGGTGGCGCCGAGGGCGATGGCGGTTTCGAAATCCGCGCTCATCCCCATCGACAGGCCGGTCAGGCCCGTCCGCGCGGCCAGCCCGGCGAGCAGGCGGAAATGCGGGGCGGGGTCTTCGCCTTCGGGCGGGATGCACATCAGGCCGGCGGGCTTCAGCCCCAGCGCCCTGACCGCCGCGACGAAGCCCTCGGCCGCGTCGGGCATCACGCCGGCCTTCTGCGGCTCTGCGCCGGTGTTGACCTGCACGAAGAGCTGCGGAAGGGCGCTCCGGCCGTCGGCGGCGCGGGCGAGCTTTTCGGCAAGGCTGATCCGGTCGAGCGTGTGGATGGCGTCGAAAAGCTCGACGGCGGACTTGGCCTTGTTCGACTGCAGGGGCCCGACCATGTGCAGACGGATGCCGGGGAACCGCGCCCGCCAGCCGGGCCACTTCGCGGCGGCCTCCTGCACGTAGTTTTCGCCGAAGACCCGGTGGCCGGCCGCCAGCACCGCCTCGACCCGTGCGGGGGGCTGGACCTTGGAGACGGCGATCAGCGTCACCGATCCGGCCGGGCGCCCGGCGGCGGCCTCGGCGGCGGCGATGCGGGAGAGGATGGCGGGTAGGGACATGCCCCAGTCATGGCGGGGGGCGCGGCAAAAGAAAAGAGCGGGCCAGGGCCCGCTCTTTCCGTCAGATCAGATCGCTTCGATCAGAACGAGAAGCTGACGCCGAGGTCGGCCGAAGTCGAGCCGTTGTATTCGGTACGGATCGAACCGGCCAGCGTGGCGCCGCCCAGATCGTAGTCCGCACCGACACCGTATACGGTTTCGTCGACGTTGCCGAGGGCGTCGTTGTTGGCGATGAAGCCCTTCAGCGTGATGCCGCTAGCGAGCTTGGTGTTGCCGTAGATCGTGACCTGCTGGCCGTTGTCGCCGACGGCCACACCGTTGGTGTCGCCGTTGTCGAAGTACTGCAGGCCGACATTGGTGGTGTCGTTGACGGCAAACTCACCGGCGACAAAGTAGTTGTCGTTGCCCGAGATGCCCGAGCCGTTCGTCACGAACGCGGCGGAAACGGTGAACCCACCGGTCTTGTACGACGCCGACATGCCGAATTCCGTCTCGGGGCCCGCAACCGGAAGGACCGACGACGTTTGGTCCGCATCGACGGCCGACGCCTGAACGTTGAAGTCGCCGACCGAGTAGGACACGTAGACGCCGACGCGGTTCGGGGTAGCCGTGTAGCCGCCCGACGAGAAGGAGAAGTACGAACCCTGCGGGTCGCCGCCGCCGGAACCGATGTAGCCGACTTCCGAGTTGTACATCAGGGCCGAGGAGTCGTAGGCGGTGTTCGAGTTACCGACTTCGACGCGGAACCCGTTCGCTTCCGCGTAGACGTAGGCGGCGCTGAACGAAGCCTGGCCGCCGCTGTTGGCGGTGTTCTGGAAGCGGATACGGCCGCCGAACTTCACGCCCGCGTCCGTCTCCTTGGATGCATCGACGTTGAAGCGCAGACGGTAGTCGACCTGCGTGTTGTTGTTCGCGGCAGCGTCGTTGTAGGTCAGACCCATCCGGCCCGAGCCCGAGATGGTCACGTCCGCCGCAGCCACGCCGGCCGTCAGCATCAGCGCCGTCGAGGCGTAGAGAACCTTTTTCATTTCGATTTCCCTCGTTGTGTCAAAGGTGCCCAACTCAGGGGAATCCGAGATGGGTATGT
>JBJXFU010000106.1:0-20150 GCA_046155885.1 Paracoccaceae bacterium | reverse complement strand
CCCCCCCCCCCCCCCCCCCCCCCCCCCCCCCCCCCCCCCCCCCCCCCCCCCCCCCCCCCCCCCCCCCCCCCCCCCCCCCCCCCCCCCCCCCCCCCCCCCCCCCCCCCCCCCCGCGCCGGCTTGAAAGCTTACATCACCATGTCGTCCCGATGGATCAGCGCCGCCCGGCCCGGATACCCCAGAATCCCCGGAATGTCACCCGACCGGTGCCCGGCGATCGCCCGCGCCTCGGCGGCCGTGTAGCGGATCAGGCCTTTAGCGAGCCCCTCGCCCCCGGGGCCGAGGATCGCCACCGGATCTCCCCGCCCGAAGCCCCCGCCGACGGCGGTGACCCCGGCGGGCAGCAGCGACTTGCCCGCGCGCAGCGCCGCCACCGCCCCGGCATCGACCGTCACCTCGCCTCTGGTCTTCATCGCACTGATCCAGCGCTTCCTCGCCGCCTGTGGGTCGCCCTGGCCGAGGAACCAGGTGCAGGCCGCGCCCGCCGCCAGCGCGGTCAGTGGCCTGAGCACCGAGCCCTCCATGATCACCATCGCGCACCCCCCCGCGACGGCGGTCTTGGCGGCCATCAGCTTGGTCTTCATGCCACCCTTCGAAAGGCCCGAGACCGCGTCGCCCGCCATCGCCTCGATCTCCGGCGTGATCCGCTCGACCAGGTCGAAGCGCCGGGCGGCAGGGTCTTCCTTGGGGTTGGCGGAATAGAACCCGTCCACGTCCGACAGCAGCACCAGCTGATCCGCCCCCACCGTCACCGCGATCTGTGCGGCCAGCCGGTCGTTGTCGCCGTACCTGATCTCGTCGGTCGCCACCGTGTCGTTCTCGTTCACGATGGGCACCGTGCCGAGCGTCAGAAGCGTCTCCATCGTGGCCCGGCTGTTCAGGTACCGGCGGCGGTCCTCGGTATCCTCGAGCGTCACCAGGATCTGCGCGGTCGTGATCCCGTGCGGGGCGAGCGCCTCTTCATAGGCCCGCGCCAGCCGGATCTGTCCGACCGACGCCGCCGCCTGCGACTGTTCCAGCGGCAGCGCGCCCGCCGGCAGCTTCAGCACCCGCCGCCCCAATGCGATGGCACCCGACGAGACCAGGGTCACGTCCGCCCCGCGCCCCCGCGCCTCGGCCACGTCGAGCGCCAGCGCCGTCAGCCAGTCCATCCGCAGGCCTTGCGGCCCGACCAGAAGCGCCGAGCCGATCTTCACGACCAGCCGGCGCGCCGCCCGGATGTCGGGCCGGGCCGTATCCTCCGCCGAAGTCGCGCGGCCGGGCTCGCTCACGGCCGCCATGCCTCGGCCTCCGCCCGAACCGCCCGGGTCCCCCGGATCACCGCCCGCAGGGCCCGCAGCACCTCGGGCAACCCCTGCCCCGTCACCCCCGACATCGCGAACACCTCCCCGCCCGACGCCTTTTCCAGCGACCGCCGCCGCCGCCCCAGCGTCGCCTTGTCGAGCGCGTCGATCTTGTTCAGCGCCACCAGCCGGGGCTTGGCGGCAAGCTTCGGGGAATAGGCCGAAAGCTCCTTCACGATGGTCTTGTAGTCCCTGGCGATGGTCGCGGAGGTTCCGTCGAGCAGGTGCAGCAGCACCGCGCAGCGCTCGACATGGCCGAGGAACTGGTCGCCCAGCCCCCGGCCCTCGCTCGCCCCCTCGATCAGGCCGGGGATGTCGGCCATCACGAATTCCGCCCCGTCGATGCCGACAACGCCGAGGTTCGGCACCAGCGTGGTGAAGGGGTAGTCCGCGATTTTCGGCCGGGCGTTCGAGGTGGCGGCAAGGAAGGTGGACTTGCCCGCGTTCGGCAGCCCGACAAGCCCCGCGTCGGCAATGAGTTTCAGGCGCAGCCAGACGGTGCGTTCGATGCCCTCCTGCCCCGGATTGGCGCGGGCGGGGGCGCGGTTGGTGGCGGTCTTGAAGCGCAGGTTGCCCCAGCCGCCGTTGCCGCCCCGCCCCAGCAGCACCCGCTCGCCCACCCGCGTCAGGTCGGCGATCAGGGTTTCTTCGTCTTCCCCGAGGATTTCGGTGCCCACCGGCACCCTCAGCACGATGTCCTCGCCGGTCGCCCCGGTCATCTGCCGGCCCATGCCCGGCCGTCCCGACCTGGCGAAGAAATGCTGCTGGTAGCGGAAGTCGATCAGGGTGTTCAGCCCCTCGACCGCCTCGGCCCAGACCGATCCGCCATTGCCGCCGTCGCCCCCGTCCGGCCCGCCGAATTCGACGAACTTCTCGCGCCGGAAGCTCACGCACCCCGCCCCGCCGCTGCCGGAGCGGAGATTGACCCTGGCGAGATCGAGGAACTTCACGGACGGGCACCTTGGGGTTCGGAAAGACCGACCAGCCGATACCCCCTCGCTGGCTTGCGTTCAAGCGGCGAGGCGGCGGCCCGTCCGAGCCCGGGAAAGGGCCAGGCTGGGGAGCGCCCCGCCTCCCCCCTTCTCCACCCCCCGCCAAATCGCCTCCCCTCCCCCCGCAGCGCGGGGGGAGGGCCAGGGTGGGGGCCTTCGTTGCAAGGGTCAGGGCGAGGGGGCCTTCGGATCGTCCCGCCCCTTCGGACGCGCCAGCCGGTAGACCCAGGCCGGCGACAACCCCTCGCGCCCCGCCGAGCCATGGGGCACGGTCGCCACCCGCCGGAAGCCGCACCGTTCCAGCACCCGCGCCGAGGCCGGGTTGTCGGTGAAAACCCCGGCGGTCAGCGCCGCCACCGCGAACCGGCGGAACAGGAACTCCGCGAAGCCCGCCACCGCCTCCCGCGCGATCCCCGCGCCCCGGTGACGGTCCTCGATGGCGTAGAAAATCTCCGGTTCCGGCGCGTCCCCGGGCGCATCGCCGACACCGATCCAGCCCGCCCAGTCCTCTCCCCGCCAGATCGAGCAGCGGAAACGCAGCCCTCCGGTCCACCACCAGTCGGCGATGAAGCCCGCCACCTCCCCGACCGTCATGTCGGTGCGGAACATGAACAGCATCCGCGCCACCTCGGGCCGCGTGACCAGCGCATGCACCCGGCCCGCGTCGGCCGTCGTCCAGGGGCGCAGCGTCAGTCGTCCGGTGGTCAGGCCCGGCCAGGGGGTCATCGGATGGTCCCTCCGGCGCCCATCTTGCCCCGTCGAGACGCCCGCGCAAGCCCGCAGGCCAAAGCGGCGGCGCGGGTGGGTGGGAAGGGATCGGCCGCCGCTCCGGCCGCCGGCCCGGTCACCGGCCGGCCCCGCCGCGCCGCACCCTGCCCGCTCAGCCCATCCGGCGGATGTAGGTCCAGGTCGGCACCCGCGCCGCGCCGCGCGCCACCGAAAAGGTCTCGGCATCGCCCAGATAGGCGAAGCCGGCATTGCTCAGGACCCGGGCCGAGGCCGCCTGATCCTGGAACACCTCTGCGAAAAGCGTCCGCGAGCCGTGCGGATTGGCGGCGACCAGCGCCTGCACGGCCTCAGAGGCATAGCCC
Organism: Paracoccaceae bacterium; assembly: GCA_046155885.1. Lineage (GTDB taxonomy): Bacteria > Pseudomonadota > Alphaproteobacteria > Rhodobacterales > Rhodobacteraceae > JAOADN01. The sequence continues at coordinate 16,724 of JBJXFU010000106.1, read as the reverse complement.
GCGTTCCAGACCTCGGGCGCCACCCAGAAGCGCACCTCGGACTGGTCGCCCCCGAGCCGCGTCAGGCTGACGATCCCCAGAACCTCGTCGCCGCCCAGCGCCGAGGCGTCGATCGCCCAGACATCGCCGTCACGGCGGTCTGACAAGGCCCAGGCGACGAAGGCCTCGGCGGTGCCGGGGGGCAGCGGATGGGGGATGCCGCGCGTGCCTTCGGCCACCCTCGGGTCGGCGGTGTGGCGGGCGATCGGCCCGGCATCGGCAGCGCGCAGCGGACGCAGCACGAAGCGCCCGGCGGCGATGGCCGGCTGCACGGCGAGCTTTTCCTGAAGCATCTCCGGCGGCCTCCCCCGCCTCCTTGCGTCTTGCCACCCGTCGCGGCCCCGGCCGCAGATCGCACCGGAACCGCACCCGGCCGCAGCCCTTCGCCAACCCGCCCGCGACCCGCCCGCAGCCACCGGCGGACCGCTGCGCCACCGGCGCGTTCTACGGACTGAATAGGACCGGATGATGACAGCCGCGCGCCGAAAAGCGCGCATCGCACCGGCCCGCCCCCCGTGGCGGGAAGCCGGCCGATCCTTATCCCAGTCCGGGTTGACGCCGGGTTACTCGGCCGCGTCCGCCACCGGCAGGACCGAGATGAAGGTGCGCCCCTTCAGCCCCTCGCGATAGCTGACACGGCCGGCCACCGTCGCGAAGATCGTGTGGTCGCGGCCCATGCCGACGCCCTCGCCCGGCCACCAGGTGGTGCCGCGCTGGCGCACGATGATGCCGCCCGGCGCCACCGCCTCGCCGCCGTAGAGCTTCACGCCCAGACGCCGCCCCGCCGAATCGCGGCCGTTGCGCGACGAGCCGCCCGCTTTCTTGTGTGCCATGGCGCGTTACTCCTTCGCTTCGGTCTTCTTGGCGGCGCGCTTCGGCTTCGCCACCGGTTCCGCGCCCGCCGGTGCCGCCTCCGCCGTCACCCCGGCCTTCGCCGCAGCCGTCACCCCGGCCTTCGCCGCAGCCGTCACACCGGCCTTCGCCGCAGTCGCCGTCCCGTGCGCCGCGACGCGCGCCGCATGAACACCGACCGCCGCCTTCACGCCCGAGGCCTCGGCCCCCGAGGAAAGGATCTCCGTCACCCGGATCAGCGTCAGCTTCTGGCGGTGCCCGCGCGTGCGCTGGCTGGAATGCTTGCGGCGCCGCTTGTGATAGGTGATGACCTTGTCGGCCTTGATCTTTTCCTCGATCACCTCGGCCTGCACGGCGGCGCCGCTGACGAGCGGCGCGCCAAGCACGGGGCTTTCGCCCCCGACCATCAGCACGTCATTGAACTGGATTTTCTCGCCGGTGGCCGCCGCGATCAGTTCCACGCGAAGCACGTCGCCCGCCTGGACCTTGTACTGCTTGCCGCCGGTCTTCAGGACCGCGAACATCGTGTCTCTTCCCATCTCTGCCGCGCCCTGTGGCCCCGGATCGCCGGCGTTCCCGGGGGCTCCTGCCCCGCCTCGGACTGCGCGCCCCCGGTCGGGGACGATCATTCAACTGAAAACCCCAGGGCCGGCCGACGACCGTCCCGGAGCAGCGGGCTTATCGGGCAAGGCCGGGCGCTAGTCAAGACGCCTCCGGCCGCACGCCGCGCCAGAGCCAGGTGCCGCGCTCGCCGCCGGCCTCCTTGGGCACCGCTTCGGCAATCCGCCGGAAACCGCATCGCTCCAGCACGCGGGTCGACGGGTTGTCGAAGGCCTCGGTCCGGGCGGTCACCGAGCGGACACGCGGATCGGCGAAGGCCTCGGCCAGCATCGTCCGCACGGCGGCCGTCGCGTATCCCCTGCCCCGCGCTGCCGGGGCGAGCGCGTAGCCTATCGCGATCTCGTCGCCGTCGTCGGGGGAGGATTTGAACCCGCCCCAGCCGACCAGCGCCGGGGGCTCGCCCACGATCACGAAGCGCGTCCCCCAGCCGCTGTTCCCGGCCTCCTCCAGCACCCGCTGGGCCTTGGCGGCCGCCGCGAGCGCCTCGGAAAAGACCGCCCAGCCGGGCGTGACGGCGCAGCCGAGCGCCCGGCTCAGCGCCTCGTCTCCCCGCGCCGCCGCGCTCAGCTCCTCCGCCCGGGCGACTCGAAGCCAGGGGTTCATCCCAGCGCGGCCAGGCCGGGGAAGGTCTCCAGCAGCCAGTAGGACATCTGGCTGAAGCCGCCGGTCAGCATCAGCAGCCCCACCGTCCAGAGCAGAAGGCCGCTGATCCGCTCGATCCGCTCCATATGCCGCTTCAGGAACGCCATGACCCCGCCGAGCCGCGGCAGGAAGGCGGCGACAAGCAGGAACGGCACCCCGAGCCCGAGCGCGTAGACCCCCAGAAGCGCGGTGCCCCGACCGACGCTGCCGTCCTGCGCCGCCAGCGTCAGGATCAGCCCGAGCTGGGGGCCGATGCAGGGCGTCCAGCCGAAGGCGAAGGCCAGGCCCAGGACATAGGCGCCGAACGCCGTGCCGCCCCGGTCGCCCGCGTCGAGGCGCGCCTCGCGGTCAAGGAAGGGGATGCGGATGACGCCAAGGAAATGCGCGCCGAAGGTCATCACCACGATCCCCGCCCCGGTGGCGAACCACTCCTGCCCCGCAAGGAACATCCGTCCCATCGCCGAGGCGGCGAAGCCCATCAGCAGGAACACAGTCGAAAGCCCTAGCACGAAGAAAAGCGCCGGCAGAAGCGCCCGGTTGCCCGCCCCGCCTACCCCCCGGCGCGGCGCGGCAAGCTCGCGCCCGCCGATCCCGCCCATATAGGCAAGGTAGGGCGGCACGATCGGCAGCACGCAGGGCGACAGGAACGACAAAAGCCCCGCCGCCAGCGCCGTCAGCGCGGCAGGCAGGAAGGCTGCATCCAAGAGGTCGGCCCAGGGCATGGAGGCCAGCCATAGCGCAGCCGCCGGCCGCCGTCACGGCCCGGATGCGGCCCCTCCCGTCACATCGTCGTGGTCCGCCGGCTTCGCCGACCCTCCGCACCCGCCCGAAGGCCCCGCTCCGTCGCCGGCCGCGCGCGTGGGGGCGGTTCCCAACCGTCGCGCGATCGGCTATCGGGCGCGACATGACGACCGGCGCCAACTCCGAGATCGACGCGCGGGGGCTCCTCTGCCCCCTGCCCGTCCTCCGCCTGCGCAAATGTCTTCTGTCGCTGCCCGAGGGCGCGGTCGTCCGGCTTGCCGCCACCGATCCGGCAAGCTGGGTGGATGTCCCGCATTTCTGCCGCGAGGCCGGGCATGAGCTTCTGCTGGCTGAAATGGCGGGAGACGAGCGCATCTTCCTCGTCCGTCGCGGACCCAACCGCGCGGCTGCTCCCTGAACCGGGCGGGGCCGCGTTTCGCGCGGGCACCGGGCGACGCGGCAGGGCACCGCCCGGGCGAGACTGTCCGTCGGCTCAGCGGCCGAGCGACCACCAGCCCCGCTTCTTCGGGCGGTTCGGGTCCGGCTCCGCGGCACCCTCGTCGGCCCCGGATGAACCGGGATCGGGCTGCAGCCCTGCATCCGCCGCCTCGAGCACCGGCTCGGACGCCGGAACCGCCGCCATCTTCGCCGCTACAGGCGAAACACCGGCGCCGGCCGGGGCGACGTCCGCCCCCACGCTCAGGTCGGGCGCCGGCTTGCGGCCGCGCACCGCCCGCTTCTTCGGCACCTCCGCCGCTTCGGCGGCCGGTTCCTCGGCCTTCCGGCTGCGGCTCGCCCGCTTCGGCTTCGGCGCCTCAGTCACAGGCGCCTCCGTCGCAGGCGCCTCGGCGGCCTCCGCCGAAAGGTCTCCGGCGGGCTCCGCTCCGGCCACGGCCTCCGGCTCGGGCGCCCGCTCCGGCGCGGCCTGACCTTCCCCTGACGCTGACGGCGCCCCGGCATCCCCCGGCCTCCGCCCGCGCGACCGCGTGCGCCTGCGGCCGCCCTCCCGGGCCTGGTCACCCGCGGGTGCCGCGTCGGCTTCCGGCACGCTGACGATCTCGGCCTCCTCGCCGATCCCCAGCGCCTCCATCCCGTTGCCCTCTTCGGCCTCATCGCCGGCCTGTCCGTCGCGGCCCTCGCCGAACGCCCCCTGGCCGGGCTTCCGCCGACGCCGGCGCCGGCGCTTCTTCTTCCTCGGCTCGCCGCCGTCGGACGCCACCGGGGCCGCGCCCTGCGCCGCCTGAGGCGCCGCCCCGGCGTCGGCCTCGCCCTCTTCTGCGACGTCTTCCTCGTCGATCTCCTCGTCGATCTCGTCCATCAGCGCGGCGTCCGCCGACACGATCGGCGCCTGCGCCTCGGGCACGGAGCGCGTCGCCGTCTTGAACTTCTCGATGGCGAAGTCCGGGCTGATCAGGCTTGGATCGGCCTCGACGCGCACGCTCAGCCCGTAGCGTAACTCGATCTGCGCGATATGCTCGCGCTTCTGGTTCATCAGGAAGTTCACAATCCCGACCGGCGCCTTCAACAGCACCTCGCGCGACCGCTTGCGCGTCCCTTCCTCCTCAAGCTGCCGCAGGATCGACAGCGCCAGCGAATCGTCCGACCGCACCAGCCCGGTGCCGTGGCAGTGCTGGCAGGGCGCGGTGGTCGATTCCAGCATCCCCGGACGCAGCCGCTGGCGGCTCATCTCCAGAAGTCCGAAGCCCGAAATCCGGCCCACCTGAATGCGCGCCCGGTCGGTCTTCAGCTTTTCCTTCAGGCGCTTCTCGACGGCGGCGTTGTTCTTGCGCTCCTCCATGTCGATGAAGTCGATGACGATCAGCCCCGCAAGGTCGCGCAGCCGCAACTGCCGCGCGATTTCCTCCGACGCCTCGAGGTTCGTCTTCAGCGCGGTTTCCTCGATCGAGCCTTCCTTGGTGGCACGGCCGGAGTTCACGTCGATGGCCACCAGCGCCTCGGTCACGCCGATGACGATGTAGCCGCCGGATTTCAGCTGGACCGTCGGGTTGAACATCGCCCCCAGGTAGGTTTCCACCTGGAAGCGCGCGAAAAGCGGCATCTGCTCGGTGTAAAGCCGCACGTTCTTGGCGTGCGAGGGCATGATCATCCGCATGAAGTCCTTGGCGGCGCGATAACCCTTCTCGCCCTCGACCAGAACCTCGTCGATATCCTTGCTGTAAAGATCGCGGATCGTCCGCTTGATCAGATCGCCTTCTTCGTAGATCGGCGCCGGCGCGATCGACCGCAGCGTCAGGTCGCGCACCTGCTCCCAAAGGCGCAGAAGGTATTCGTAGTCGCGCTTGATCTCGGTCTTCGTGCGCTGGCTGCCGGCAGTGCGGATGATCAGGCCCGCGCCTTCCGGCACCTCGATCTCGCCCGCGATCTCCTTCAGCTTCTTGCGGTCGGCGGCGTTGGTGATCTTCCGGCTGATCCCGCCACCGCGCGCGGTGTTCGGCATCAGCACGCAGTAGCGTCCGGCCAGCGACAGATAGGTGGTCAGCGCCGCGCCCTTGTTGCCGCGCTCTTCCTTGACCACCTGCACCAGCATGATCTGCCGGACCTTCACGACCTCCTGGATCTTGTAGCGGCGCGGGCGTGGCTTCCGGGGCATCCGGATCTCCTCGGCCACATCTTCTTCGGCGACCGATTCGATATCGTCGTCAGTGTCGCTGGCGTGGTCGGCGGCGACGTAGGGCTCGCCCCGGCCCGTCCCGCCCTCGGCCCCGTTGGCCTCGCCGGCTTCCCGCGCGCCGTTTCCGCCGCGCCCGTTCTCGACGCCGGCCTCCGCGTCCTGCCCGTGGTCGGGATCGTCCGCACCATGATCGCCGCCATCGTGGTCCCCGTCCTGCCCGCCTCCGGCGCCCTCCTCGGCACCCGCAGCCCCCGCCCCCTCGCCGCCCGGGTTCGCCTCGCCGGCCTTGCGCGCGTCATCGTCGTCGCTGCGCGCCGGACGCGACCTGCGCCGGCCGCCGCGCTGCGACTCGTCGGCATCCGCCGCCTCGGCATAGGCGCGTTCCTCGGCCAGGAGCGCCTGCCGGTCGGCGACCGGGATCTGGTAATAGTCGGGGTGGATCTCCGAGAACGCCAGGAACCCGTGCCGGTTCCCGCCGTAGTCGACGAAAGCCGCCTGCAGCGACGGTTCGACCCGTGTGACTTTCGCGAGGTAGATGTTGCCGGCTAGCTGGCGTTTGTTGACGGTCTCGAAGTCGAATTCCTCGACCTTGTTTCCGTCCACCACCACAACGCGGGTCTCTTCCGCGTGGGTGGCATCGATAAGCATCTTCTTGGCCATGTTGTGCTTTCGCCCGCAGGCACGGCTCCGCCGCCATGTGGCGACCGGACGCGTGAGACTGCGGGATGTTCAGGGGCGAGCGCGTGACGCACGACCGGGCTGCGGCGAAGGGACCGCGTCCCCCTGCCGTCGAGCCATGTCCATCCGATACGCTGCATCGCGGTTACGTCCAGAGGCCCGTCGCAGGACCCCGATCTTTGGGCCCGCCCCGCCCCGGTTCTCGGGCGCGGTCCGGGCTAATGGCCGGCCCTTGCGGGCCGTGTTCTTCCACCTGAAGGCGCCGGCGGATTGTCCGGTGCGGCGCCGTGGCGCGGAAACCTGTTCAGCCGGGGCGCGCGACTGGGCGCGCCCGTTCCGGCGTGGCGGCACATTAAGGGGGAAGGGCGCGGGAACACAACCGTGATTTTCCGCGCGGCCCCGGCAAACCTTCAACCCTGGCGTGAGCGCCCGGAGGCCGCTCGTCGGGCCTTCCGGCCCTCTTCGCTGCGGCGGGGGGACCGGGCAGACGCCCGGGGCCGCGCCGGCCGGAAGCGCCCGCAAGTTAGCCCGGGCGAACCGCCGGCGGCTTGCCCCGGCTTGCCAGAGCGTCGCAGGAACGACGCGCACTAACTTGTTCCGGAACGGCTTTCCGCCATTCCCCCGGGGTCCCCTAAAGATAGTCCCCGCGCGCCAGCCCGTACTTCGCCATCTTCTCGTTCAGCGTCCGCCGCGGCAGGCACAGCTCGTCCATCACCGCAGCGATCGACCCCCGGTGGCGGCGCATCGTGTTGTCGATCAGCATCTTCTCGAAGCTCTCGACATAATCCTTCAGCGGCTTGCCTTCCGTGGTGATGTTGGTCGCCGTCGCCTCGTTCTCGCTCATCAGCAAGGACGCGATCGACCCCGATCCGCGCCGGTTCTGCAGGACCGCACGCTCGGCCACGTTGATCAGTTGCCGTACGTTCCCCGGCCAGGGCGCCTGCAGAAGCTGCGCTGCCTCCTGCGCGGTCACCTGCGGGGCGTCGCAGCCGTACTCCTCGGCGAACTGTTCGGCCAGCCGCATGAAGAGCGTCAGGATATCCTCGCCCCGGGCGCGCAGCGGCGGCAGCGTGATCTTCAGCGCGGCAAGCCGGTAGAACAGGTCGGGCCTGAGCGCGTCCTCGACCGTGCGGCCCTGCTCGTGCTCGTTGCAGATGGCGATGATCCGGGTCTCGGCCGGGGTGCCCTGTTCGTTGATGAAGGTCAGAAGCCGCGCCTGCATCGGCTGGCTCAGCGCCTCGACATCCTCCAGCACCAGGGTGCCCCCCCGCGCCTCCTCGACCAGCGGCAGAAGCGTGCCTTCCGCCACCGGCCCGAAGAGCCGCGACGACAGCACGTCGTCGGAATAGGCCGCGCAGGACAGAACCGCGAACTTCCGCCCGGCGCGGGGCCCCACCGCGTGCAGCGCATGCGCCACCAGCGTCTTGCCCGTCCCGGTCTCGCCATCGATCAGCACATGCCCGTCGGCCTGGCCGAGGTCGAGAATATCCTCCCGCAGCCGCTCCATCGCCGGCGAGGTGCCGATCAGCTTCTGCATGATCGTCGTGCCGTCGGCCAGCTCGCGGCGCAGCGCCCGGTTGTCCAGCGTCAGCCGCCGCGACTGGCTGGCGCGCTTGGCCAGTTCGGTCATCCGGTCCGGGTTGAAGGGCTTTTCCAGGAAATCGTAGGCCCCGACCCGCATTGCCTCGACCGCCATCGGCACGTCGCCGTGTCCGGTGATCATGATCACCGGCAGGCCGGAATCGAGGCTCATGAGCTTTTTCAGGAAGCTCATCCCGTCCATCCCCGGCATCTTGATGTCGCTCACCACCACGCCCGGCCAGTCCTGGCCGATCGACTTCAGCGCATCCTCGGCCGAGGCGAAGGTCTCCGTATCGAACCCCGACAGCGCCAGCCACTGGCTGATCGACTGGCGCATGTCCTGTTCGTCATCGACGATGGCGACTTTCATGGAACGCGACATCGGCACCTACTCCGCTGCTTCGGTCTTTTCTTCGGCCAGAAGGGGCAGCTGGATCTCGAACACCGCCCCGCCCGGCGCCCTCCCGTCCCCCGCCGAATCCGACGGCTGCGCATTGCGGGCGGTCAGGCGACCCCCAAGGTCGTTGACGATGCCGGACGAAATCGCAAGCCCCAGACCCACCCCGTCGCCCGGCGCCTTGGTGGTGTAGAAGGGTTCGAACAGGTTCACCAGATCGGCGATCCCGTGGCCATTGTCGCGCACCGTCAGCACCGCCGTCCCGCCCACCGTCAGCAGGATGTCGATCTGCGGATCGGACCGGTCCTTGGTCGCGTCGAGCGCGTTGCGGAAAAGATTGATGATCACCTGCTCCAGCCGGATGCGGTCAGCCCGGATCATCACCGGCCCCCGCGGCATCGCCCGCGTGATCTTCACCGTCCGCTGCCGAAGCTGCGGCTCCATCATCGACAAAGCCGAAGAAACGCAAGACCTTAGATCAACCGGTTCAAAGGCTTCCCCGCCCTTCCTAGCATAGGACTTGAGCTGCCGCGTGATCGCCCCCATGCGCTCGATCAGGTCGTCGATGCGCTGGAAGGATGACAGCGCCTCCTCCGGCCGGCGCCGCTGCAGCAGCAGCCGCGCCCCGGCAAGGTAGGTCTTCATCGCGGCAAGCGGCTGGTTCAGCTCGTGGCTGACGGATGCCGACATCTCGCCCAGCGCGGCAAGCTTCGAGGATTGCGCCAGCGTCTGCTCGGCCACCGCGAGGTCCTTCTGCGCCTTTTCCCGTTCGGCGATTTCCCGCTGCAAACGCAGGTTCAACTGGCGCAGTTCCGCCGATTCGCGCCGGAACATCGCAGTCTGCGACCGGGCGCGCCGCGACAGCAGCCAGAAGGCCAGCGCCAGGATCACCGCGAAGCCCATGATCTCCAGCGCCAGGACCGCGTTGACCCGCTCGCGGATCGATTCGTAGGTGGTGAAGCTGACGATCCGCCAGCCGCGGAAGCGGATCTTCGCGTCGCTGCGCATCACCGCCTCGCCGCGCACATAGGCGTCGGGCTGCGGATTGGTCCAGTCCGCCGTCGCCTGCAGCGCCCGCGCGATGGCCGAAGGCGCGGACTGTACCGCCAGCGCCTCGGCGACCGACCGGCCGCGCCAGCGCGGCTCGGTGGCCAGGATGATCGTGCCTTCGCTGTCGGTCACCGCGACCGCATCGGAAATCCCCGCCCAGTCGCGTTCGAGCCCGCTGAGATCGACGCCGACCACGATCACCCCGATCAGCTTGCCTTCGGCCTCGACGGCGCGCGAATAGGCGAAGGCATAGCTCTGCGTCGACTGCGGGGTGACCGTGAAGACCGTCGCGGAAGACCGCTGGGCATTCACGAAGGCCGGTTCGCTGGCCCGGTTGCTGCCCAGCCGGTAGCGGTCGGTCGAGGCGACGGTGCGGCCGGTCGCGTCGAGCAGGTGGATCGAGGCGCCGCCGATCTCGTCCTGCACCGAAAGAAGCGTCTGCGAGGTGGTGACGAACTTCCCGTCCTGCAGCGCCCCGATCAGCGCCGGATCGCGGGCCAGCAGCAGCGGCACCGCCGAGGGGCGCTGCAGCGCGCTCAGGACCGATCCGACATGCAGGGCCAGCCGCACCTCGGCCCGGGTGCGGACCGTATGCGTGAAGCGTTCCGACAGCAGGCCGTTCGAAACCCAGACGGTGACGATGGCCAGCAGAACGATGACTGTGATCGAAAGCCGGACCCAGATCAGCGGCCGCCCGGCCTCGGCCGGGGCGCGCTCGGCCACGCGGGCCCCGGACGCAGCACTGGGCGCGGCCCCGGACGCAGCCCCGGACGCAGCACTGGGCGCGGCCCCGGGCGCTGCGGGGGCCTCGGGCGCCGCGGAGGGCGCGCCATGTGCCCCGGGCAAGGGTTCGGCGACCGTCATGGGCCGATCCTACGCCCCGGCTCCCGCGGCAACAAGCGGCGCGGCCGGGGCGGCGCTGCGGCGGCGTTCACGCCTCGGCGAGGGCGCCGACGAGGCCGCGGAAGAGGATCGCGCCGTCGGCCGAACCGAGCGCGGGTTCGGTCGCGCGTTCGGGATGCGGCATCATGCCCAGAACCCGGCGGTTCTCCGACAGGATGCCGGCGATGTCGGCCGCGGCGCCGTTGGGGTTGGCGGCATAGGTAAAGGCGATCCGGTCCTCGCCCTGCAGCCGCGCCAGACCCTCGGCGTCAGTGAGATAGTTGCCGTCGTGATGGGCGATGGGGACCATCGCGCGGTCGCCAGCGTTCCAGCCCCGGGTGAAGTCCGACGCCGAGGTCGCGACCCGCAGCTCCACCGTCCGGCAGACGAACTTCAGCCCCGCGTTGCGCATCAGCACCCCCGGCAGCAGCCTGGCCTCGGTCAGCACCTGAAAGCCGTTGCAGATGCCGAGCACATAGCCCCCCCTCCCGGCATGCGCCTGCACCGCCGCCATCACCGGGGACTGCGCCGCGATGGCGCCGCAGCGCAGGTAGTCGCCGAAGGAGAAGCCGCCGGGAAGCCCGACGATGTCGGTGCCGGGGGGCAGCGCGGTGTCCTTGTGCCAGACCCGCGTCACCCGCGCCCCTGCCGCCGCGAAGGCCGTGACGAGATCGCGGTCGCAGTTCGACCCCGGGAAGGTGACGACGGCGGCATGCATCGGCGGCGGTCCTTTCGCGGGGGGGCAGGCAGGGTTCTAGCGGAACCGGGGGCGGGGTTCCAGACGGCCGGAGAGGGCGGTCGGGCTGGCCCGGGCGGACAGGCGCGTCACGCGAGAAAGTCAGTGATCACCGCCACGCCAGGCGGCGCGGGGCGGTCGAAGGCGGCAAGCTCGGCGGTGGTGTCTGAAAGCCGGACACGGCGGGCGATCAGGGGGGACAGGTCCACCCCTCCCCCCGCGATCAGCGACAGAAGCGGGGGGTAGCGCCAGGCGGGCATGCCGCGGGTGCCGAAGATGGCAAGCTGGCCGGAATAGACGGCGTCCATCGGCAGCGCCATGGTGGCATGTTCCCCCGCCGGCATGCCGACCTGCACCATCCGGCCGAGCTTGCGCAGCGACCTGAGCGCGGCCGTGGCGGTGGCCGCGATCCCCAGCGCCTCGATGGCCACGTGCGCGCCGCCGCCGGTGACCGCGCGCACCTCCGCTGCGGCGTCCCCGCGTGAGGCGTCCACCACCGCCTCGGCCCCGTGGGCGCGCGCATGGTCAAGCTTGTCCTTCACCACGTCCACAGCGACGACGCGCGCCCCGATGGCGCGGGCCAGAAGCAGGGCCGAAAGCCCCACCCCGCCGGTGCCGAAGACCGCGACCCACTCGCCGGGTCTCACCGCCGCCCGCCCGGTCAGCGCGTGCCAGGCGGTGGTGACGCGGCAGCCGAGCGCCGCGGCCAATGCGGGGTCCATTCCCCCGGGCAGCCGCGTCAGGTTGGCGTCGGCGCGCGGCACAGCAATCAGTTCGGCGAAGGCGCCCGCCTGGGTGAAGCCGGGAACGATCTGGGTGGGGCAGGTCGTCTGCTCGCCCGCCGCGCAGGCCGGGCAGGCTCCGCAGGCCAGGATGAAGGGGGCGATCACCCGGTCGCCGCGCTGCCAGCGGGTGACGCCGGGGCCGACCTCTTCCACTACGCCGCAGTATTCGTGGCCGGGGATGTGGGGAAGCGTCACGTCGGGGTCGGAACCCGTCCAGGCGTGCCAGTCCGACCGGCAGACGCCGCAGGCGAGGGTGCGCAGGACGACGCCGTCCTCGGGGCAGGCGGGGTCCGGCACCTCGCCCGCCGCCAGCGGTTGCCGCCACCCGGTCAGCACCGCGGCGCGCATCAGCCGATCTCGATGCGGTAGGTCTCGATCACGGTGTTGGCGAGCAGCCTGTCGCACATGGCCCTGACCTCGGCCTGGGCGCGGGCGGGGTCGGTGGCGGCAAGGTCGAGCTCGATCAGCTTGCCTTGGCGAACGCCGGTGACACCCTGGAAGCCGAGCGTGGAAAGGGCATGGCGGACGGCCTCGCCCTGGGGGTCGAGCACGCTGGGCTTGAGGGTGACGAAGACGCGGGCTTTCATGGAATGGGCCTCTGCTTGGCGATGGGCGGTTCAGGGCGTAGAGACACCCTCAATCGTCGCCGGAGGCAAGCGGAAAGTCCCCTGGCAAGGGGGTGGCGCCGGTACGTCCGCGTGGCGGGCGACCCCCTGCCCGTATGGCCCTCCCCGCCCCCGGACACGCGGGAGGGTTAGAGTGGGGGCGGGGAGGGTGAGGGCCGGCCTTCCGCTACGGCCCGGGCGGCCCGGAATGCCGCCAGGTCTCCGAGAGCGGCGCGCCGGTCCCTCCCCGGCCCCTCAATGCACCAGCTTGGTCACCGTCGCCGTCCCCGTCTGCGGCAGGACACCCAGCCGCCGGGCGACCTCGGTATAGGCGTCGGTCAGGCTGCCCAGATCGCGGCGGAACACGTCCTTGTCGAGCTTCTGGCCGGTCTTCACGTCCCAGAGCCGGCAGCTGTCCGGGCTGATCTCGTCGGCCACGATCAGCCGCATGAAGTCGTTTTCCCAGATCCGCCCGACCTCGATCTTGAAGTCCACAAGCTTGATGCCGACGCCGTAGAACACCCCCGACAGGAAGTCGTTGACGCGCAGCGCCAGCGAGATGATGTCGTCGAGGTCCTGCTGGCTGGCCCAGCCGAAGGCGACGATGTATTCCTCGCTGACCATCGGATCGCCGAGCGCGTCGTTCTTGTAGCTGTATTCGACGATCGGGCGCGGCAGCGGCGTGCCTTCCTCCATCCCCAGGCGCTTCGAGATCGACCCGGCGGCGAAATTGCGCACGATAACCTCGAGCGGCACGATCTCGACCTGGCGGATCAGCTGCTCGCGCATGTTGACGCGGCGGATGAAATGGTTGGGGATGCCGACCGAGGTCAGGCCCTGCATGAAGAATTCGCTCAGGCGGTTGTTCAGCACGCCCTTGCCTTCGATCGTCGCCCTCTTCTGGGCGTTGAAGGCGGTGGCATCGTCCTTGAAATACTGGATGAAGGTCCCCGGTTCCGGCCCTTCGTAAAGGATTTTCGCCTTGCCTTCGTAGACCTTCTTGCGGCGTGCCATGATCGCTCCTCTTCGGGCGCATGCGCCCCGGCCGCGGCGCGGCGCGTCCCTGCCCGCGCCCGACGCTCTAGCCGAGAAGACGCCTTGCCGCAAGCTGAAGCCCGGGCCTTGCGGGAGGGCGCGGCGCGCGCCATATGGGTCGACGGGATGACCACTTGCCGCAACCTTCTGCCGACGGGGCCGACATGACCACCTTCGACGACCGCGAAAACGCATTCGAGACGCGCTACGCCCATGACGAGGCGATGAAGTTCAGGGCCGAGGCGCGGCGCAACAAGCTTCTGGGCCTCTGGGCGGCCGGCCTGATGGGCAAGTCCGAAGCCGACGCGGCCGCCTATGCGAAAGAGGTGATCGCATCGGACTTTGCGGAAGCCGGCGACGAGGATGTGTTCCGCAAGGTGGCGGGCGATCTCGGCGGGAAGGCGGACGATGCGACGATCCGCGCCAAGATGGCCGAACTGATGGCCGAGGCGAAGCGCCAGGTGATGAGCGAGACCTGAGCGGCCCGGCCGGCACGGGACCCCCGACCCCGGGGTGGGACGACCCCCGGGGGGGATGGCGGCAAGCCGCTCATCCGTCCGTCCGGACGTCTTCGCGTTCCGTTTCCCCCGCCCCCGCCCCAGCCCCCCGCCCCAGCCCCCCGCACCTGTCGCGCCGCGCGGGGCCGGGCGGGCTTTAAGCCTTTCTCCACTCCCGGCGGGTACTCCCGGTGGGAACGGGGAGGCGAATGGACATGGGGTATCTGGGTGGCGGTCCGGCGCATCCGCATGCGGCATCCGCGCTGCTCCGCAAGGGGCTCCTGCGGCTCGCCTCCGGCCTGGTCGCGGCCGCGCTGCTCTTCTGGCTGACCGGCGCCGCGGCAGGCCTGCCGGACCCCGCCTCGGTGGCCGCCGCGCTGGCCGGGATACCGGCCTCGTCCTGGGCGGCCGCGGCCGCCCTCACCGCGATCAGCTACCTCGCGGCCTCCGACTACGACCGGGTGATCCATGCCGCGCTGCGCACCGGCATCGCACCTTCCCGGGCGCGGCGGTCGGGCTTCGCGGCCATCGCCGTCGCGCAGCTGACCGGAATGGGTCCGGTCGCCGGCACCTTCGTCCGCTGGATGACCCTGCCCGAACTCGGCTTCGCGGCGGCGGCGCGGATTTCGGCAGTGGTGGCGCTCAGCTTCATGGCCGGATGGGCGCTGGTGACGGCCGCCGCGATCGCGCTCGCGCCGCCCGGACCGGTGGCGGCGCTCGCGCCGGTGGCGGCGGCGGTGCTGGCGCTGTGCGGCTTGGCGGGGCTCCTCGTCGCGTTCCGCCCGCGGGCGCTCCGCATCCGGGCCTGGACGGCGCTTCTCGCGCTCACGGCCATCGACACGGTCGCGGCCGGCACCGCCTTCGCCGCGCTGCTCGGCGGCCCGGCAGCCCCGGCGCAGGCGCTCGCCCCCTATCTGGCGGCGCTCGGCGCGGGCCTGCTGATCGCCACCCCCGCCGGGCTCGGCGGCTTCGATTCCGCGCTCTTCGCGCTCATCCCCGGGGCGGACGCGGCCGGCCTCGTGGCGGCCCTCTTCGCCTACCGCCTCGTCTACATCCTGGTCCCCGCGGCGCTCGCGCTGCCATTGGTTCTGCGCGGCGCGCTGGGTTCCGGCCGAAGCGGAATGCGGGGCATGACCCGCCTCGCCCCGCCGCACGCCGCGCCGTCGGCCGCGCGGTTCGCCGAAGCCGGTCCGGCGGAGTCGCTGCTGGTCCGCCAGGGGCATCTGGGGATCTTCGCCGACGGCGCGGTCCTCTGGCTTGCCGCGCCGGCCGGGGCCGCGCTGGTGGCACTCGGCCCCCCTGCCGGGACGGCTCGCGGCGTGGCCGGGCCGGCGCCCGCCCCGCGCCGGCAGGAGCCTCCGGCTTCCCGGTTCCACCCGGCGGCGGGAGTTGAGCGTCGCCGCCTTGCCACCCCCGCGCCCGATCATCCCGACCTGCCCGGCGCAGGCGCCGGGGCCCGCCGGGCCATCCGCGCCTTCGCCCGTGCCGCCCGCGCCGAGGGGCGCTTCGCCTGCCTCTACAAGGCCACCCCGCGCCTCGCCTGCGCGGCCCGCGCGATGGGATACCGGGTCCTGCCCGTGGCCCGCGAGGCGGTGATCCGCCCCGACCGCTTCGCCCCGGAAAGCCCGGCCTGCGCCACGCTGCGCCGCAAGCTCCGGCGGGCCCGGCGCGACGGCATCCGCGTCCGGCGCGCCGGCGACGGCCAGCCCTGGGCCGAACTGGCCGAGGTGAACCGCCTCTGGTCGGACGCCCATGGCGGCGAGCGCGGCTTTTCGACCGGCCGCTTCGCGCCGGGATACCTCGCCGGCCAGGCCGTCTGGCTGGCGCGCGACGCGACCGGCGGGCTCGCGGGCTTCGTCACCTTCCACACCGCGCGTGCCGAATGGACCGTCGATCTGATGCGCCAGCGTCCCGGCGCGCCGGACGGAACGATGCACAGCCTGATCGCCGCTGCCATCGCCGACGCGGCGGCCGCGGGCGTGCCGAGGCTGTCGCTCGCCGCCGCGCCGCTGGCGGCGGGCGGATGGGCCGGACGCGCGGCGCGCCTTCTCGCCTGGCTGGTGCGGCGCGACCGGGGCGCGGGCCTGGCGCAGTTCAAGCAGTGCTTCGCCCCCGCCTGGGAACCCCGCTACATCGCCGCCCCCGGTGCGCTCGCCCTTCTGCGCGCCGGGCTGGCGATTTCGCGGGAAATCCTCCGCCCTGCCCCGCTGCCGGCGGGCGCCGGGTCGGAGGGCGGCCCGCAAACGCCGGCCGGCACGGCTCCGGAAAGCGCGCCCCCCCTCTCCGGCGCGCCCGAGGCCGCAGCGGAGAAGGGCGCCTCCGCCGCCGTCGCCCGGGCCGCCTGACAGCGCGGCCGGTTCCGCCTGCCGGCCCCACCGGCGGCCTGCCCGGCGCGGAGCAGCCTTCGGCCAGAGGGCGGCCCGCGCGCCCGGTCTCGCCGATCGAAAGCGGCGGTGGCGCGTGATCGCCCCCAGCCGCCGCGCCCGCAAGCCGGGCGGCGCCCGGGATCCGCCGCGATGCGGCCCCCTGCCACCCTCGGCGCGCCGCCGGAGGACTCGTGCCGGCGGGGTCGCCGTCCGTTTCCGCGCCGCGCCCGGTGCCGGCCCGATGGCCCGGGCAACCCGCCTGACGCGAAGCCACGGGCGTCCGCCCCGGAGGGATCGTAGGACGGGGCGGACCCGGCCGCGATCCGGCCCCCGTATCATCCCCGGGGTCCAGCAGGCGGACTGGACCATGAAGGCTGTAGGCGGCTTCCGTGCCGCGCCCGGGGCCGGACCGATGGCCCGGGCAGGCCGTCCGGCGTCATGCGCAGGCGGTCCGCGCATCGCGGCACCCGGCATTGTCGCGAACGCCCCCACACCCCGGACCACGCGGCGGGCCCGCGGCCCCTCCCGCTTCGGCGACCAGCGTTCCTCCTGCCTCCGGCCCGCAGGAAGCCCGCCCGCCGGAGG
>JBJXFU010000104.1:0-5256 GCA_046155885.1 Paracoccaceae bacterium | reverse complement strand
GAGCCGCGGGCGGGTTCGCGCGGGCGGTCCTGCTGTCCGAACGGCGGGCCGATGGCGCCCGTCACATCCCCAGGGACGCCTTGTAAAGCTTCACCTGGTTCTCGCGCCCGATCTGGTCGGTGATCTTCTCCCAGGCCGCAGCGATAGCGTCGGCCGTCTCCTGGGCGCTCGCGTATTGGCCCGCGAAGCCCTTGGCGAGTTCGTCCTCGGCTACAGAGTAGTACTGGAAGATGCCGGGGATGCGGGGTTCGATCGCCGCGTTGGGGTGGTTGTAGCTGTCGCGGTTCGAGCCCAGGTAGTCCTCGACGAAGGCCCGGTCGTATCCCGCCGCTTCCCATTCCTCGAAGATGAAGTGCGAGTTGCGGTAGGGCTGGAAGCCCGACGGATAGGCGGCCATCCAGAGCGATATGTCCTTGCCGCCAAGGTGGGCCGCCGCCGACCATGCCGCCTTGCGCTTCTTCTCGTCGGCCGAGACGCGGTTGGTGACATAGACGCCCCAGCCGAGATAGGCGAGGTTCGGGGCGAAGTTCTCCTTCTCTTCCCAAGCGCCGGTCGCGTTGTTGTAGACCTTCTTGGCGCCAGGGTTGATCCCGAAGCCCACCACATCCCCGACAACCGAGGTATCTGACGTGCGCGCGTTCGACCCCACGTCCCCCCACCAGGTCAGCGCCGTGCCGGTCCCGGCAAGGAATTGCTGGAAGGCCGTCGTGCCGGGGTCGGCGTTGATCTGGTCCGCCGGATAGGCGCCCGCCGCGATCAGGTCCATCACATCTTGGATCGCCTGCACCCAGGCCGGGCTGTTGACATAGGGCTTCATCGTCTCTGGGTCGAAAAGCCAGGCGGGGTTGTCAGGGTGCTTGGCGTAGGCCGTGGCCCGGTCTTCCAGGAAGTAGAAGCCAAACCCGCCCCAGCCTTTCAGCGGGTCAAGGAAGCCGTAGGCCGGCTGGCCGGTCAGCGGGTCGGTCTTCCCCTTCAGCGCCACCGACATCGCATTCACTTCGTCCCAATGCGTCGGCATGTCCACCAGGCCGCTGATCGAGCCGGCGCCGAAGTAGTCCTTGCGGTAGGCCAGCGTGTGGCAGTCGCCGTCGATGGTGATGCGGTAGGACTTGCCGTCCCAGGTGCCGACCGGCGGCTTGAGATAGGCCACCAGGTCATCGGCCTCGATCTGCGCGGCGACCCAGTCAGGCATCGGGTCGAGCAGGCCCTTGCCCGCCGTGTCGCCCTCGAAGGGCGCGCCCATCTCGATGATGTCGAAGTCCACGGTGCCGGTGGCGATCGCCTGCTGGAGCCGCGGGTTGTAGTCGGCCTGGGCGAGGTCGATCCAGTTGATCTTGGCGCCCGTATACGCCTCCCACGGCTTCAGGAAGCCGCGGAACAGCACGTTGTGCAGGTTCTGGTTGTTGAGCCCCATGAAGGTCAGCTCGACGCCCGCGAACTCGCCCTCTGCCACATTCGCCTTGACCGGGCCGAGGCACATCTCGCCAACCTTCTGCCAGTCGGCATCGGTGGGCGAGCCCATGCCCACGCCGGGGATCTTCAGGATCTCGGCCCGCAGATTGTCCTGCGCCAGGGCCGCCTTCGGCATCAGACCGGTGCCCGCCAGCGCCGCCGCGGCGCCGAGGCTTGTCGCCCCCTTGAGCACGCCCCGCCGGCTCATCCGCCCGGCAAGCGCGTTATAGTGTTCGACTTTCACGGTAGTCCTCCCAGTTGACGGGCGCGGGGATCGATGCCCCTGCCCTCGTTGTCGGGTCGTAAGTCCGGGGTCGCTCGCGCGCTCGTGCGTTTTGCGGAGGCCCCTGGCGGACCGGACCCGCCGGTCCTCGGCGGCGATGCTTCCACCCTGCCCGCGCGCCTGTCAAGCTTCTGACATGTCAGCGGGTGGACAGGCCCCGCCCCCTCGGCTACTCCTTTGCCGCGAAGCTGCGGAGGGGGCCCGGACAGGATGGCCGAAGTCACGATCCGGGGGCTTTCGAAAGCCTATGGTGCGGTGCAGGTGATCGGGGGGCTCGACCTCGACATCGCCGACGGCGCCTTCGTCGTACTGGTGGGGCCGTCGGGATGCGGCAAGTCCACGCTTCTGCGCATGATCGCGGGACTCGAGGCGATCACCTCCGGCGTCATCCGCATCGGAGAGCGGGCGGTGAACAACCTGCCGCCTTCGGAACGCGACATCGCGATGGTGTTCCAGAACTACGCGCTTTACCCCCACAAGACGGTCGGCGCGAACATGGGCTTCGCGCTGAAGATGCGCGGCATGGACAAGGCCGAGATCGCGGACAAGGTGAAGCGCGCGGCAGAGATCCTGGGCCTCACCCCCTACCTGGACCGCTATCCCCGGGCGCTTTCGGGCGGCCAGCGGCAGCGTGTGGCGATGGGGCGCGCCATCGTGCGCGACCCGCAGGTGTTCCTGTTCGACGAGCCCCTCTCGAACCTCGACGCCAAGCTCCGTGTGCAGATGCGGACCGAGATCAAGGAACTGCACCAGCGGCTGAAGACCACCACCGTCTACGTCACCCACGACCAGATCGAGGCGATGACGATGGCCGACGTGATCGTCGTCATGCAGGCCGGCCGGATCGAACAGACGGGCGCGCCCTTGGACCTCTACGACCGCCCGGCCAACACCTTCGTCGCGGGCTTCATCGGCAGCCCGGCGATGAACATGATCGCGGCGACCGTCCGGGCCGGATTGGCCGAGGCGGACGGCGCAAGACTGCCCCTGCCCCCGGGCACGGAGGTCGCCGAGGGGCGCGAGGTGACCTACGGCGTGCGCCCCGAGAACCTGATCCTAGGACAGTCGGGCGCCCCGGGCCTTGCTGGCACCATCGCGGTGATCGAACCCACGGGGTCGGAAACCCATGTGGTGACGCGGATCGGCGATCACGAGGTGGTCGCGCTCTTCCGCGAACGCCACAGCTTCCGTCCGGGCGACCCGATTACACTGGCCCCCGACCCGGCGAAAGTGCATCTCTTCGACAAGACGACAGGGGCGCGGATCGGATGACAGGAGGACGCACGCTTCTCTGCTACGGCGACAGCAATACCCACGGCACGATGCCGATGCCCGATCTCGACTCCTCGGGGCGGTTCGGGCGCGCCGTGCGCTGGCCTGGCGTTCTGGCGTCAGCGCTCGGCGCGGGCTGGCAAGTGATCGAGGAAGGCCATCCCGGCCGCACCACGCTCCACGACGACCCGATGGAAGGCGCGCACAAGAACGGCCTCGCCATCCTGCCCGCGATCCTCGAATCGCACCGCCCCCTCGACCTGGTGATCCTGAAGCTCGGCGCAAACGACCTGAAGGCGCGCTTCGCCGTCACCCCAAACGACATCGCGCGGTCGGCCGAAAAGCTCGCGGCCTTCATCCGCGCCTCGGAGGCGGGCCCCGACGGGCGGGCGCCGGACGTGCTGATGGTCGCCCCGCCCCCGATCCTCGAGGCCGGCTGCCTCGCGGGGATGTTCGCCGGCGGCGCGGCGAAGTCCCGCGCGCTCGCCGCCGAATATGCCGCAGCCGCCGCCCATGCCGGTGTCGCCTTCTTCGACGCGGGGGCGGTGATCAGGGTCGATCCCCTCGACGGCGTGCACTACGACGCCGCCGCCCACGCCACGCTCGGCCGGGCGCTCGCGGCCGAAGTGGCCCGGCTTTGGCCCTGAGCCGCCCACTTGACGGGCGCGGCCCCGCGCGGCGAGGGTCGGGCGGAACGAAGCAGGGAGACAGGACATGCTGAAAGGGATCGACCCGCGCCTTACCGCCGAAGTGCTCGGCGCCTTGCGCGCGATGGGCCACGGCGACGTGCTGATCCTCGCCGACACCAACTTCCCGTCGGATTCGGTGGCACGGCACACGGTCGCGGGCGAGCTTCTGCACATGGACAACCTGACCTCGGCGGAAGCCGCGCAGGCGATCCTGTCGGTCTATCCGCTCGACACCTTTGTGGAGGATTTCGCAGGCCGGATGGAGGTGGTGGGCAAGCCCTCCGAAGTTCCGCCGGTCCAGGCCGAGGTGCAGGCCGAGATCGACCGAACCGAAGGCAAGCCCCGCCCAATGATCGGCATCGAGCGCTTCGCCTTCTACGACTTGGCGCGCGAGGCCTATGCGGTGGTCCGGACCGGAGAACGCCGCTTCTACGGCTGCTTCATGTTCCGCAAAGGGGTGATCCCTCCCGACGCCTGATCGCCCCCGCCCCTTCATCTTGGTGTAAACATCCCAGGGGGGTCCGGGGCGCAGAGCCCCCCGGCCGTCCGGCCAAAGGATACGACCCATGCCGCATATCGCAATCCTCGGCGTCTTCGTCGCCGACACCGCCTACCGCGCCGACCGACAGCCGAAGATGGGCGAGACGATCCTCGGCCGCTCCTTTGCGCTCGGGCCGGGCGGCAAGGGGTCGAACCAGGCCGTCGCGGCGGCCATGGCCGGGGGGCATGCCGGGCCCGGGGTGCATTTCATCTCGCGCCTCGGCCGCGACGCCTTCGCCGACATCGCGCGGACCACCTGGGCCAGGGCCGGTGTCCGCCCCGTGATCACCGAAGACGCCGAAAGCTACACCGGGGCCGCCTACATCTTCATCGAAGAGGCGACCGGCAACAACGCCATCATCATCTCGCCCGGCGCGGCGGGCCGCATCGCGGTTGCGGATGTCGAGGCGCAGTCGGCCCTGATTTCCGGCGCCTCTGTCGCCATCACCCAGCTTGAACAGCCCATGCCCGCCGCGCTGCGCTTCCTGCAGATCGCAAGTGCCGGGGGCGCGAGAACGATCCTCAACCCCGCCCCCGCCGCGCCGCTGACCGACGAAATGCTGGCGCTCGTCGATTTTGCCACCCCCAACGAAAGCGAGGCCGAGGCGCTGACCGGCCTGCCTGTGACCTCCGTCGCCGAGGCAGAAAAGGCCGCCGACGCGCTGATGGCGCGCGGCGTCGGCGCCTGCGTCATCACGCTGGGCGAAAAGGGCGCGCTTTACCGGTCGAGGACCGAAGCCGTCCACGTCCCCGCCTTCAACGCGGGCCCGGTGGTCGAAACGACCGGCGCGGGCGATGCCTTCAACGGCGGCTTCGCGGTGGCCCTGGCCGAGGGCGAATCCCCCGCCGAGGCCGTCCGCTTCGGCTGCGCCACCGCCGCGATCAGCGTCACCCGGCCGGGCACTGCGCCCTCGATGCCCGACCGCGCCGAGATTGAAGCGTTGCTGAGGGGGTGATCCGGCCCTCGCGTGCCGGACCCGGGGGGGGGGGGGGGGGGGGGGGGGGGGGGGGGGGGGGGGG
>JBJXFU010000099.1:0-5463 GCA_046155885.1 Paracoccaceae bacterium | reverse complement strand
CCCCCCCCCCCCCCCCCCCCCCCCCCCCCTACCGAAAGGTGCAACCGGGCGTTGCAATGCCCGCCCACCCGCATTTCACGGCGCGCGCTGCTGTGCATACGGGTGAACTACGGATGAACTACGGATGAACTACGGATGTAATACGGATGTAATACGGGAAACATGCGGGAAAAACACGCCCCGGATCGCCGGTTTTCAGCCCCCGAAGACCCGGCCCGGATGCACCTCGCCGCCAAGGTAGCGGCCGATGGCGATGGCCCGGCCCTGGTGGCTGACCCAGACCTCCTCGCCATACTCCACGCCCTGCGCGATCACCTGGCCGGGGTTGCCGTTCCTCAGGCGAGCCGCTCCTTCCGGGGTCGCGCGAACCTCGGGCAGATCGGCCATAGCCGTTTGAATCGGCAAGAGAAAACTGTCCAGCTCCGGGGTCCGCGCCAGCCGCTCGATCTCGGCCAGCGGCACCGCGTCCGACAGCTCGAACGGCCCCGTCCAGTCACGGCGCAGCGACAGCACGTGCCCCAGGCACCCCAGCGCCGCCCCCAGGTCGCGGGCCACCGACCGGACATAGCCGCCCTTGCCGCAGACCATCTCCAGGACCACCGTATCCGCGTCAGGTCGTTCAACGATTTCAAGGCGTTCCACATGCAAGGGCCGCGCCGCGAGGTCCAGCGCCTCGCCCTCGCGCGCCAGGTCATAGGCCCGCTCGCCCTCAACCCTGACCGCCGAAACCTGCGGCGGAACCTGCATGATGTCGCCCCGGAACGCCGCCAGCGCCGCCTCGATCTCGCCATCCCTCGGGCGCAGCGCCGAGGTCGCGATCACCGCCCCCTCCGCATCGTCCGTCGCCGTCGCCGCCCCGAACCGGACGGCGAAACGGTAGCCCTTGGACCCGTCCTGCACGTAGGGAACCGTCTTCGTCGCCCCGCCCAAAGCCACCGCGAGCACACCCGTGGCGCCCGGATCGAGCGTCCCCGCATGCCCCGCCTTCTTCGCGTCGAAGGCCCAGCGCACCTTGCCCACGACCTGCGTGGACCCGATCCCGGCAGGCTTGTCCACGATCACCCAGCCCGAGATATCCCGCCCCTTCTTCCCCGCCATGTCAGCCCTTTGTCATCCTTCCGGCACCACGACCCCGAGGATCGGCCCCATCGGGAACCCCGCATCGTCACGCCCCAGCGCCGGGGCATAAAGGCGCGAGATCGAGCCGTCGAGGTAAAGCGCATCAGGCACCCCCAGCCCGTCGAAGAAGAGACGCGCGAAGGCGTGGAAGGTCACCGGGCGGTCCGAAATCGCGAACCAGGCCGTCCGCCCCTCCGGGCTGACGCCGACGCCGTTGCGCACATGCAGGCTGTCGCTGCCGGGCAGAAACCGCGGATGCAGCGCGCCGCCGATCACCAGCATCGGCCCGGACTGCGTGGCATAGAGGCAGGCGGGTGGACGGGTCGCGAAGGCACCGGTTTCGGTGACCGCAAAGCCCCGATCCGAAACGCAGAAGACCCCGTTCGGCAGCATCCCGAAATTGCCCTTGCTGGCCCCCGTAACCAGCGGCGCGCCCTCGCGCCCGTCTTCGACGTAGAGCCCCACCGGGCGGCGGTCGGGGTGATACATCCCGGCATTCATTGCGAAAACGACGCTCAGCCCCCGGTCCCCGGCCCATCCGCGCAGCCGCTCGAAGGTGCCCATCGGCGCACCATCTTCGCCAGTCAGCCAAAGCCGCAGGTCTTCGCCTGCCGCCACCTCGCACAGGGCATAGCCTTCGCCGGCAAAGGTCATCGAACGGCACTCGGCCGCCTTTGCCGTGGCGGCTGCGCCAAGGCCAAGCACAAGGCCCGCGACCAGCGCCTCAGCCCTCATCCGGCCCCTCATCCCCAGGCGGCGCCTCGACATCCCGCCGCACCCTTTCGTCAGCGAACATCGCCCGCGCCCGGTCCATCCGGTCAAAGGTCTCGTCCAGCGCGAACCGCAGCTCGGGGGCGAACTTAAGCGTCATCGCCTGTGCCACCGCGCGGCGCAACTCGCCCTTGTTGCGGTTCAGCGCCGCCAGCGCGCCTTCGGCATCGCGCCCGCCCAAGGGCAGCACATAGGCCGTCGCCGCCTTCAGGTCGGGCGAAGCGCGCACCTCGCCCACGGTGATCGAAAACCGCGCCAGATCGGGGTCATGCACGTCGCCCCGCGCCAGGATGTCCGACAAGGTGCGGCGGATCAGCTCGCCGACGCGGAGCTGGCGCTGCGAGGGGCCGGAACCGGCGGAAAGGCGGTGCTGTGCCATGCCGGGGATGTAGGCCAACCGCCCCCCCGCCGCAACGTCTTTGCCAAAGCCCGGCGGGGCCGCTAGAGGAAAGCGTGAACCGGCAGGGGGGCAGCATCATGGGCACGGCAGGGCCGGGCATCGTCATCACCGGCGCTTCGGGGCGGATGGGTCGGATGCTGGCCGCCACCATTGCCACCTCGGACAGGGCGCAGCTTGTCGGCGCGGTCGAACGACCCGGCCACCCCTGGGTGGGCCGCGACCTGGGCGAGGCGACGGGCGGCGCCAGCCTGGGCGTTACCGTCACCGACGATCCGCTTCCCGCCTTCGCCCGGGCGCAGGCGGTCATCGACTTCACCACCCCCGCCGCCACCGCGGAATTCGCCGCGCTCGCCGCCCAGGCCCGCGCCGTCCACGTCATCGGCACCACCGGCCTCGAACCGGAACACCTGGCGAAGATCGCCGCCGCCGCCCGCCATGCCGTCATCATCCGCGCCGGCAACATGAGCCTCGGCGTCAACCTGCTGGTCGGGCTGACCCGCAAGGTGGCCGCCGCGCTGGGCGAGGATTGGGACATCGAAATCACCGAGGCGCATCACCGCATGAAGGTCG
This sequence comes from Paracoccaceae bacterium, assembly GCA_046155885.1. Taxonomy (GTDB): domain Bacteria; phylum Pseudomonadota; class Alphaproteobacteria; order Rhodobacterales; family Rhodobacteraceae; genus JAOADN01. The sequence continues at coordinate 2,603 of JBJXFU010000099.1, read as the reverse complement.
ACGCGCCGTCCGGCACCGCGCTGATGCTGGGCCAGGCGGCGGCCGAGGGGCGGGGCGTGGCACTCGCCGACATGCGCGAGGCCGGGCGCGACGGCATCACCGGGGCGCGCAGGGCGGGCGCCATCGGCTTTTCCTCGGTCCGGGGCGGCGACATCGTCGGCGAGCACGACGTTCTCTTCGTCGCCGACGGCGAGCGCATCATCCTGCGCCATATCGCCACCGACCGCGCCATCTTCGCCCGGGGGGCGCTGCGCGCTGCCCTTTGGGGGCAGGACCGCAAGCCCGGCGAATACAACATGGCCGACGTGCTCGGCCTGCGCTGACCCGAGAAACTTTTGATCTGCCTTAACGGCCGGGGCGTATTATGATCGCCCCGCCACCTGCCTCCCGGCCCGCCCATGTCCATGCCCGCCAGACGGCTCGCTGCCTTCGTCCTCGCCGCGCTTCTCGCCGGCCCTGCCTTTGCCGACGGCTTCACCCGGATCGACGACAAGCGGGCGTTCCTCGAGACGATCGGGGGGCGCGAGCTTCGCCTGCCGCTCTTCCGCATCCGCCTCATCGTCGCGCCCGATGGCAGCATCGAAGGCAGCGCGCTCGGCTGGCCGGTGAAGGGCCGGTGGAACTGGAAGGACGGCTTCTTCTGCCGCGAGATGGACTGGAGCGGCACGCCGGTCCCGTTCAACTGTCAGCTGGTCGAGGTACGGGGCGACCGTGCGCTGCGCTTCACCACCGACCGGGGCGCGGGCGATTCGGCCGAGTTCAAGCTGCGCGAGATAGCGGCCAGCATGTGAAGCTTCGGCGCCCGGGTCAGAAATCGACCGCGAGGCCCTTCTTCTCCCAGTCGCCGAACCTGACAGGGTCGGGTCCGTTCCGCCCGCCAAGCTCGGTGGGCGGCTTCGCCACAGCCGCCGCTATCCGCCGCGCTTCGGCCTCGGCCAGCGCGCGCCGGGCGGCGGAGGCGGGCGGCGGGCGAGGGGTGTCGGACTTCTCCATCCAGTCTTGGTCCTTCCACCTTGGCCCGGCCACCCATAGTACTCCGGCGCCCTTTATCCGCAAGCAAAGTCGCCGCAGTGACCGGGGCGATCGCATCTGAACGCCGCAGTCCGCGCGCACCCCCATTTCCCTTGCGCGGCCGCCTCGTCTAGAACCCCGGCGAACGGGAGCGGAGGGACGGGTCGCATGGCACGGGCGGAAGGCGATGCGCGGTCGGCGGCGGCGGGGCTGGTCCTCGGCGTCACCGGTCAGGGCCGGACGCTGGCCGACCAGATCGCCGCAGGGGCGCTCGCCGGGCTCGACCCGGGCGGCCGGGCGCGGGCGCAGCGGCTGGCGCTGTCGGCGCTGCGCTGGAAAGACCGGACCGACCGGCTGCTGAAACCCCTTCTCCGCAAGGGCCCCCCGCCGGAAGTGCGCGCCATCCTCGATGTGGCTGTGGCCGAGCTTTTTGCCGAAGGCGGCGAAGCGCATGGCGTGGTGAACGCCGCCGTCGGCCTTGTGCGGCTGGGCGGGCGGCGCATCGACGGATTCGCCGGCCTCGTCAACGCCGTCCTGCGCAAGGCCGCCGCGACCGACCCTCTGGCCTGGTCCGCCCTTCCCGTCCCCGAACTTCCCGGCTGGCTGCGCGGGCGCCTCATGTCGGCCTATGGCAAAGCCACGGTGCAGCGCATCGAGGCCGCCCACGCCGCCGGCGCGGCCATCGACGTGACGCCCCGGGACGGCGACGCCCCGGCCCTTGCCGCGCGCCTCGGCGGCACCGCGCTGCCCACCGGCTCGGTCCGCCTGCCGCCCGGGGCCGAGGTCTCGGCGCTTCCGGGCTATGCCGAAGGCGAATGGTGGGTGCAGGACGCCGCCGCCGCCCTTGCCGCCCGCGCCCTCGGCCCCCGCACGGGCGACCGCGTGCTCGACCTCTGCGCGGCGCCCGGCGGCAAGACCCTGCAGCTCGCCGCCGCCGGTGCCCGCGTCACCGCGCTCGACCGCTCGCCCGCCCGAATGGAACGGGTTGCGGCCAACCTTGCGCGCTGCGGCCTGAAGGCCGAGCTGGTCACCGCCGACGCGCTCGACTGGCCCGGCGATCCGCAGGCCGGGCCCTTCGACGCGGTCCTGCTCGACGCGCCCTGTTCGGCGACCGGCACCATCCGCCGCCACCCCGACCTGCCCTTCGTCCGCGACCCGTCCGCGCTGAAGGACCTTTCCGCCCTCCAGTCCCGCCTGCTCGACCGCGCCGCCGTCCTCACCCGCCCCGGCGGCCGGCTGGTCTTCGCCACCTGCTCGCTTCTGCCCGAAGAAGGCGAACGCCAGATCGCGGCCTTCCTCGCCCGTTATCCCGACTTCGCCCCCGACCCCGCCGCGCTTTCCCTTCCCGGCGCCGACCCCGCCTGGAACACGCCCGGGCAGGGACTCCGCCTCAAACCGGATCACTGGCCCGATCTCGGCGGCCTCGACGGCTTCTTCATCGCGGCACTCCGCCGGTCGGCCTGACTTCCGGGCATTTGCCGGTGACAGGGCGGGGGCCGACAACTATCGTCCCCCCGCGCGCAGAATCTTCCGCCACGGAGCCCATAGAAGGACCCGCCGGACGTGCCGAGCAGAGACGGACACCGGGGCGA
>JBJXFU010000088.1:0-3147 GCA_046155885.1 Paracoccaceae bacterium | reverse complement strand
GCACGAGAGGGCGGCCACCATCAGCTCGGTCTGCAGCACGCGCATCTCGAGTGCGGCCTGCTCCGACGGCGTGGCGCAGGTGCGCCCCGGTGCCGCCGCCGCCCCCTGACCCATCAGCAAGGCCACGGCCAACGTCGCCAACACTCGGGTCTTGCGATGCACGCGGCCTACCCCCCACCCACTGCGGAACGCCGAGAGCCTAGCAAGGTGCCGGCCGTTCCTCAAGCGCGCCCCTGCGGCTTGCCCGGGCGGCGCCGAGCGCCTATGGATGTCGGCCATGAAGTGGCTACTCGCCGCGTTCCTGGCCTTCCTGTCCGCCGCGTTCCCCGCCGCCGCCGCCCCCGACGCGGCCGAGGTGGCGCAGATCGAGGGCTATCTGAACGGCATCACCACGCTCCAGGCGCGTTTCACCCAGATCGCCAGCGACGGCGGGGCGGCGGCCGGCCAAATCCACATCCATCGCCCGGGGCGGCTGCGCATCGACTACGACCCGCCGACGCCGATCCAGTTGGTGGCCGACGGGCGGGAGCTGGTGTTCCTGGACAAGGAACTGGACCAGATCACCATCTTCGGGCTGGACGCGACCCCGGTCGGCTATCTGCTGCGCCCCCGCATCGCCTTCGGCGCCGAGCTCGAGGTGACCGCGCTCCTGCGCGAGGGGGGCACGCTCCGTCTGCAGGTGGTCGACCGCAAGAAGCCGGGGGAGGGCTCGCTGGAGCTGCGCTTCGACACCGAGCCGCTCGCGCTCCGGCAATGGACAGTGACGGACGCCCAGGGCCGGCAGACCGCCGTCACCCTGCACGAGGTGCGGCTCAACGCCCAGCTCGACGCCCGGCTGTTCCAGTTCGACCGGCTGAAATATTTCATGAAGAATTGACCGGCACGCTGGGGGCCCTTTGCGGCAGCGTCCGTCCGCATTAGATTGATTCCAAGCTGCGCCGGGCGTCCCGGGGCCGCCAGAGGAAAAGCAGACCCGAAATGCAGCGCAAGAATGCCCGCCCGCCGGTGATCGGCATCTCCGCCTCGGTGCGCGAGGTCAACACCTTCCCGTTCCATGGCATCAGCCAGCGCTACGTCCAGAACGTGATCGATTTGGGCGGCCTGCCGGTGATCGTGCCCGCCTACGGCACCGCCATCGACCCCTCCTGGATGCTGGACCGCCTGGACGGCCTGCTGCTGACCGGCTGCCCGTCCAACATCCACCCGAAGCGCTATGGCGGGCCGGAGAGCGTGCCGGGGACGCTCCATGACCCGGACCGCGACGCGACCACCCTCCCGCTCATCCGCCACGCGGTCGAGCAGGGGGTGCCGCTGCTCGCCATCTGCCGGGGATGCCAGGAACTGAACGTCGCCTTTGGCGGCACGCTGCACCAGCGCCTGTGGGAGGTGCCGGGCCGCCTCGACCACCGCGCCGACCGCACCCGGCCGATCCCCGAGCGCCTGGCCGACCGCCACCCGGTCACGCTCAGCCCGGGCGGCTATCTGCGGGGCTTGATCGGCGGCCTGGCCGAACACCCGGTCAATTCCCTCCATGCCCAGGGCGTTGACCGGCTGGGAGAGGGGCTGGAGGTGGAGGCTCTCGCCCCCGACGGCACCGTCGAGGCGATCCGGGTGGCGGGGGCGGTGGGGTTCGCGCTTGGCGTGCAATGGCACGCCGAGGGCAGCTGGCCGGCGCCCAATGCCCTCAACGTTGCGGTGTTCCACGCCTTCGCCGAGGCAGCGACGGCCCACGCGGGGCGCGCGGGGCGGCGCGCGGCAGCGGAATAGGGCACCAATCGCGCCCTGCGGGGCGGGGGCGAATTTCACTTGAAGTTAGCGGAATTATCCCTATCTTCTCCCGCTCGATCGGCTGAAGGTCCGCCGCAGAACCCGAACGAAAAGAGCAAGGGAGGATCCGGGGCCCCGCCCCCCCTCCCTTTCCTGGTCGCTTCGCCTGTGTTTCGGAAGCCCCTCTGCACAGGACTCTCACCTGACGGTCCGTCAGCCGCTCGGTTCAACGCCGTCACGACCTTTCGGGGGCGAGGCGGAATTGGAGCCACGATCGGCGATGCGGGCGGAACCCGCCTCGCCCCGAACGGTGAGGGAACGATGTGGGGCCAGCACTTGATTCTGGACATGGGTGCGTGCGACCGGGCTGCGGTGACCAGCGCGGAGACGATTCGTGCGTTCGTGAAGGAACTCGTCGACGAGATCGAGATGAAGGCTTATGGCGAGCCGATCATCGAGCATTTCGCCGAACATAGCCCGGAAGCCGCGGGCTATTCCCTGGTGCAGCTGATCGAGACCTCGAACATCTGCGCGCACTTCTCCGACCTGACCGGGGACGTCTATCTCGACGTCTTCAGTTGCAAGCCGTTCTCGGACGAGGTCGCCATCCGGGTATGCAAGAAGTACTTCAAGCCGCGCAGCATCTCGAAGATGACGCTGCAGCGGGGCATCTCCCGGGAAACCGAGTGCCTGGCCGAGGAACCGCGCGAGAACGCGGAACCCCTCGCCTTCAAGCCGCGCGCGCGCCGCGTCGCGCGCTGAGCCACCGGCGGGGCCGGCCCCGGGGCAGGGCCGTTCCCGCCGCACCAGCGTACCAACCGCCGGCCGAGGGCTTCGGCCGGCGGTTTTCGTTGGCCGGCCGGCGGTCAAGGGTCTGGGGGGCTCAGTCAAAGGGCAAGGGTGGCGTCTGCGTCTCTGCCATCGCCACCGCATAGGGATCGCCCAGCGACCGGGTGATTCGACACTCTTCGCGCAACCTGACGAGTTGGTCGGCGCGCAGATAGTGTCGGCCGCGCCGTTCACCCTTGGCCAGCAAGAGCCCGGCGTCGCAGAGGCGCTTCAGGTCGCGGCTGGCGACCAGTTCGGAGACATCGGCCTCGCTCCGGTACAGTCGATTGGTGAGGCGGAATCCAAGCGCGGCGTTGAAGAGCGGAACCTGTGCTCTCTCGGGCAACCGGTGGGCGCGTTGCAGGGCCTCGATACCCTCGAACAGCCGACCGTATTCCTCGTTGCGGCGGATCAAGGTGGCAGCCTGCTGATAGTGCGCCTTCAGGCAGAAACGCAGCCACGGGCGCGCGTCTCCCCTATGGTTCCAGCGCCCCTGTCCTGTTTCCGCCAGCATGGCGGAGTACTCGGGCGTGTTGCGGCCCAACCACTCCT
>JBJXFU010000085.1:0-35507 GCA_046155885.1 Paracoccaceae bacterium | reverse complement strand
AGTCTTTGCAAATCCTCTTCGCTGATCGCTTTGCTGCGTCCGATATCGCGCCTGATATGAATGACTTCGAGTTCAAATTCCTCTGTACTACCTCGAAGTACCCCGGTGTCGGTTGCCCAATTTTCCGGCTTGCTGTTCCACTCGCCATAGGTCGACAGCATCGCACTTGCGACTATCAGGAAGTGGTTTCTGACTTCGAAATCAAGCGCCCGAAAAATGCCGATCATTTTCTGCTGCGCGGCCATATCCGCGATGATCTCACGGCAATCGGCCGTCTGGCTTCTGACATTCCCGGGCGCCAGAGAAATGCCGGCGGCAAGAAACGCGATGCTTGCGGAAAGGCCCAAGAATCCGACGGGCCCCGCAGGGGAAAGTCGGGAAAAATGGGTCATGGCAAATTGCCCCCCTTGCCGCCGACAAGGGTAGGCCCGATGGCGCAAGACGGCAAGCGAAAGATCGGGTGCGAAATCACCGCCGGCCCGGAGAGGGCACGGCCCGAGCGACCTACGCCCCCTCGAACTCGCACAGAACATGCACCGACATGCCGAGCTTTTCCAAGAGCCTCCGCCCGCCGAGTTCCGGCAGGTCCACCACGAAGGCGCAGCCGACCACCTCGGCGCCGAGTCGTTCGATGAGTTTGATGCCGGCCTCCGCCGTGCCGCCGGTGGCGAGGAGGTCGTCGACCAGCAGCACCTTCTCGCCGGGGCGGAGAGCGTCGTCGTGGACCTCCATGATCGCCTCGCCGTATTCGAGCTTGTAGGCCTGGGAGATGGTCTGGCCGGGCAGCTTGCCCTTCTTGCGGATGGGTACGAACCCCACGGTGAGTTGGTGCGCGATCGCGCCCCCCAGGATGAAGCCCCGCGCCTCAAGCCCCACGACCTTGTCGATGCGTTCGCCGGCGAAGGGGTGGAGAAGCTGGTCGATGGCCATGCGGAAGCCGCGGGCATCCTGGAAAAGGGTGGTCACGTCACGGAAGAGGATGCCGTCGTGCGGGAAGTCGGCGATGGTGCGGATGTAGTCCTTGACGGTCTTCTTCGGGGTCATGGATCAGCCTTTCAGCACGCGGCCCGCGACCGCGTCGAGTTTCACCACAAGGGCGGGGTCGCGTTTGTCGGGGGCGGTCATGATGGCGTGGGTCAGTGCGGTGTTGCAGCCGCACGGGCAGGGCGCGCGGTCGGGGGTGCCGAGGAGCAGAGGGAGGCGGGAGACGAGGGTCTTGGCGTTGCCGGAGTTGGCTGCAAGTGTCTGAATCACTTGCGATACATCCACCGCATCGTGGCCGGGGTGCCAGCAGTCGTAGTCGGTGACCATGGCGACCGAGGCATAGCAGAGCTCGGCCTCGCGGGCGAGTTTGGCCTCTGGCATGCCGGTCATGCCGATGACGTCCGCCTTCCAGACGTCCCGGTACATGCGGCTTTCGGCGAGGGTGGAGAACTGGGGGCCCTCCATCGCCAGGTAGGTACCGGCCGGGTGGACCTTGACGCCTTCGGGGGCGGCTGCGGCGCAGGCCTGGGTGAGGCGGGCGCAGGTCGGGTGGGAGAAGGCGACGTGGGCTACCAAGCCATTGGAAAAGAAGGATTTCGGGCGGGAGAAGGTGCGGTCGATGTACTGGTCGACGAGGACGAAGTCGCCGGGTGCCATGTCTTCGCGGAAGGACCCGCAGGCGGAGACGGCGATCAGGTCGGTGACGCCGAGGCGCTTCAGCGCGTCGATGTTGGCGCGGTAGGGGACATCGGAGGGGGAATGGATGTGGCCGCGCCCGTGGCGGGGCAGGAAAGCCATTGGAATCCCTGCGATTTCCCCGGTCAGGATGGCGTCGGACGGAGGCCCCCAGGGGGTGTCGACCTTTACCCATTCCGCACCGGAAAGCCCCGCGATGTCATAAACCCCCGAGCCGCCGATGACGCCGATTTTCCTGCCCATGCACCGTTCTCCTCCCGTCAAGTCGACCGCAGACTAGGATTTCGGAGGACAGGAAAGAAGGGGTTCAGGATGCGTTCGCAGCCGTGTTTCAGGCGTAGTACATCCGTATTTCCTCCGTAGTACATCCGTAGCTACAGTCCGCCCCCCTGAGCGCGCCGACGACGGAGATCGGGACGGCGCTGTGACAAACCCTTCGCGGGTCGCCTGCGGGTCGTCGCCCGCACCCTGGAAAGGTCGCCCGGGGCGCGCGGGTCCCCTAGCCGCCCGGCTTCACCACCGCGCCGCGCGGGTTGAGGAGCCGCGCCAGCACCGCCTCGCGCGAGACGATGCCGATGGGCGCGCCGTTCTCGATCACGGTCACGGCGCGCACGTCGCCACGCAGCATCCCCATCACGTCGCGGATCGGCGTGTCGGGGCTGGTGTCGCCGGTGCAGGGCACATTGCCGGGCAGGGGGAACATTGCGTCGCGCGCGGTCAGCACGCCGAGCGGGTTCATGTGGTTGACGAAATCGGCCACATAGTCCGAGACGGGGTTGGAGAAGATTTCCCGCGCGGTGCCGCACTGGACGATGCGGCCGCCTTCCATCAGCGCGATGCGGTCGCCGATCTTGAAGGCTTCGTCGAGGTCGTGGCTGACGAAGATGATGGTCTTCTTGAGCTTGTCCTGAAGGTCCAGAAGCTCGTCCTGCAGCCGGGTGCGGATCAGCGGGTCGAGGGCCGAGAAGGGTTCGTCCATCAGCAGGATCGGCGCCTCGGTGACGAAGGCGCGGGCGAGGCCGACGCGCTGCTGCATGCCGCCCGAAAGCTCGCCCACCTTGCGCTCGGCCGCCGGGGCGAGGTTGACCAGCGCGAGCTGGGCGTCGACGCGGGGCCGCCGCGCCTCTTCGGGCACGCCGGCGAGTTCGAGGCCGAGCCCGACGTTTTCCCGAACTGTCCGCCAGGGCAGAAGGCCGAACTGCTGGAAGACCATCGCGATGCGGGAAAGGCGCATCTTGCGCAGCGTCTCGGGGTCGGCATTCGTCACGCTGACCATCTTCGCGCCGTCATGCACCCGCACGTCGCCCCGCACCACCGGGTTCAGCGCGTTGACGCCGCGCAGGAGCGTGGATTTGCCGGACCCGGAGAGGCCCATGAGGACGAGGATTTCGCCCTGCGCCACGGTCAGCGAGCAGTCGTGCACGCCGAGGATCTGGCCAGTTTCCGTCTGCACCTCGCCACGGGATTTGCCCTGATCCATCAGGGGCAGGGCGGATTGCGGCCGGTTGCCGAAGACGATGGAGACGTTGTCGAAGATGACGGCGGGGGTGGGGGTGGGGGTGGCGGCGGTCATTTCAGCGTCACCCTCAGGCTGCGGTCGAGCAGGATCGCCACGACGACGATGATGAAGCCCGACTCGAAGCCGAGTGAGGTGTTGACGGAGTTCAGCGCCCGGATGACCGGAACGCCAAGCCCGTCGGCCCCGACGAGCGCGGCGATGACGACCATCGAGAGCGACAGCATGATGGTCTGGTTGAGGCCCGCCATGATCTGCGGGAAGGCGTAGGGCAGCTCGACCTTCCAGAGCCGCTGCCGGGGCGTGGCCCCGAAGGCGGTGGCGGCCTCGAGCAGCGCCTGCGGGGTGGAGGAGACGCCGAGATAGGTGAGCCGGATCGGCGCGGGCAGGACGAAGATCACCGTCGCGATCAGGCCCGGCACCATGCCGAGGCCGAAGAAGACGATGGCCGGGATCAGGTAGACGAAGGTGGGCAGGGTCTGCATCAGGTCGAGGATCGGCACCATCGCGGCGTAGAGGCGCGGCCGGTGCGCGCAGGCGATGCCGATGGGCACGCCCGCGCCCATGCAGACGACGCAGGCGGAGAGGATCAGCGTCAGGCTCTCCATCGTCTCGTCCCAGTAACCCTGGTTGAGGATGAAGAGGAATCCGAGAAGGACGCCCAGGCAGAGCTTCCAGTTGCGCTGGAGATACCAGGTGATGGCGAGGAAGAGGGCGACGATCACAAGCGGATGCGGGCTTGAGAGGCACCAGAGGATGCCGTTGATCATCGCCTCCATGACGGTCGAGATCAGGTCGAAGAGCCCGCCGAGATGGCTGTTCATCCAGTCGAAGACGGCCTTGGCGGTCTTGCCCACAGGTATCTTGTAGTCGGTCAGCCAGTCCATGCGCGCCGGTCCCCCTTCAGCACGTGAGGTCCGGCCCCGGGGTTCAGGTCCCCGGGGCCGGAAGCGGGTTTTACTGGAGCGCGGCTTCGACCGCCGCCGCGGCGTCGCCGCCGTCCTTGGCGGTCACGCCGTCGAGCCAGGGTTTCCAGGCATCGGGGTTCGCCGCGAGCCAGGCCTTGGCGGCGTCGCGCGGGTCGGCCCCGTCATTCAGGATCGCGCCCATGATCTCGTTTTCCATCGCGAGCGAAAAGGCGAGGTTCTGCAGGAGCTTGCCCTGGTTGGGGCATTCCGCGGCATAGCCGGCGCGGACATTGGTGGCGACCGTCGCGCCACCGAAGTTCGGCCCGAAGTATTCGTCGCCGCCGGTCAGGTAGGTCATCTTGAAGTTGGCGTTCATCGGGTGCGGTTCCCAGCCGAGGAAGACGATCGGCTTGCCATCGTCGGTCGACTTGGCCACCTCCGCCAGCATTCCCTGCTCCGAGCTCTCCACGACCTCGAACCCGTCGAGACCGAAGGGCCCCGAGGCGATCATGTCGATGATCAGACGGTTGCCGTCGTTGCCCGGCTCGATGCCGTAGATCTCGCCCTCGAGCGCGTCCTTGTGGTTCTTGATGTCGGCGAAGTCGGCGATGCCGAGCGCTGCGCCGGCCTCGTTCGTCGCCAGCGTGTACTTCGCGCCTTCGAGGTTGGTGCGCACCGTTTCGACCGTGCCCGCATCGCGGTAGGGGGCGATGTCGGCCTCCATCGTCGGCATCCAGTTGCCGAGGAAGACGTCGATGTCGCCTTCGGCGAGGCCGGTATAGGTGACCGGCACCGACAGGACCTTGGTGTCGGTCTCGTAGCCGAGCGCCTCGAGCACCAGGGTGGTGGCGGCGGTGGTGGCGGTGATGTCGGTCCAGCCGACATCGGAGAAGGTGATCTTGTCGCAGCCGGCCGCGAGGGCGGGGGCGGCGGCGGCGGCGAATGCGCAGCCGAGAAGCAGCGAGCGAAGGGTCATGGTGGTCTCCCCGTTGTTGTTCTCTCCTGCGGCCCTGAATCCGCGGAGGTGTTTCGGTCGGTCTCTGTCCCCGACGCTAGCCGAAGCCTTCGCCTCGGGGAAGGGCGATGGGCGGTGACATGACCGGTTCTTGATTGACGAGTCAATAAAAACCGCGCTAGCGGTGTCCGGAACGTTCCGCCGGAGCCGGTCCGGCGGTTTCCTGCCACGGAGCGGAGGATGCCGAAACTCGGGATGCAGCCGATCCGGCGCGAGGCGCTGGTCCGGGCGACGATCGCCGAGATCGGGCGGATCGGGACGCTTGACGTGACGGTCGCGCAGATCGCGCGGCGGGCGGGGATGTCACCGGCCTTGGCGCATCACTACTTCGGGTCGAAGGAGCAGATATTCCTGGCCGCGATGCGCCATGTGATGGCGATCTACGGGGCCGAGGTGCGCGGCGCGCTGGCGGCCGCGACATCGGCGCGCAACCGGGTGGAGGGGATCGTGCGGGCGAGCTTCTCGACCGGCAGCTTCCGCCGCGACAGTGTCAGCGCCTGGCTGAACTTCTATGTCCTGGCGCAAACCAACCCCGAGGCGAGGCGGCTTCTGCAGGTTTATCAGCGGCGGCTCAGGTCGAACCTCGTCGATGCGTTGCGGCGGCTGTTGGGCGGGCGGGCGGCGGATGTCGCGGGCCGGGTCGGGGCGATGATCGACGGGGTCTATATCCGCGAGGCGCTGCGGGGCGATACCCCGGACGGCGCGCGCGCCGCGTCAGAGGTGCTGGGCTATCTGGAGCGGGAGCTTGCGCCATGACGGGGCGGGTCGGGCATGCGCCGGGGGTGCCAACGGTCGAGGCCGACTATGTGATCGTCGGCGCCGGGTCGGCCGGCTGCGCGATGGCCTACCGGCTGGCCGAGGCGGGCAGGGACGTGATCGTCATCGAGCACGGCGGCACCGATGCGGGGCCCTTCATCCAGATGCCCGGCGCGCTGTCCTATCCGATGAACATGAGGCTTTACGACTGGGGCTTCCGCACCGAGCCCGAGCCGCATCTGGGCGGCCGGACGCTTGCTACTCCGCGCGGCAAGGTGATCGGGGGGTCTTCGTCGATCAACGGGATGGTGTTCGTGCGCGGCCATGCGCGCGACTTCGACATCTGGGCGGAAGAGGGTGCGGCGGGCTGGGGTTATGCCGACGTGCTGCCCTATTTCCGGCGGATGGAGACCTGGCACGGGGGTGAGCCGGGGGGTGAGCCGGGGGTGGGGCCGAACGAATTCAGGGGCGATTCGGGGCCGCTGCATGTGACGCGGGGGACGCGCGCCAATCCGCTCTTCGATGCCTTTGTCGAAGCCGGGCGGCAGGCTGGCTACGAGGTGACGGGGGACTACAACGGCGCCAAGCAGGAAGGCTTCGGGCCGATGGAGGCGACGATCTGGAAAGGGCGGCGCTGGTCGGCGGCCAACGCCTATCTGCGGCCGGCGCTGAAGCGGGCGAACTGCAGGGTGGTCCGGGCCTTTGCGCGGCGGGTGGTGGTCGAGAACGGCCGTGCGGTGGGCGTCGAGGTCGAGCGCGGCGGGCAGGTCGAGGTGATCGGCGCGCGGGCCGAGGTGATCCTGGCCGCGTCGTCGGTCAACACGCCGAAGCTGCTGATGCTGTCAGGGATCGGCCCGGCGGCGCACCTGGCCGCGCACGGAATCGCGGTGGTGGCGGACCGGCCCGGCGTGGGGGCGAACCTGCAGGACCATCTGGAGGTCTACATGCAGTATGCCTCGAAGCTGCCGGTGACGCTTTACAAGTACTGGAACCTGTTCGGAAAGGCCTGGGTGGGCGCGCAGTGGCTGTTCCTCGGCCGCGGGCTCGGAACCTCGAACCAGTTCGAGAGCTGCGCCTTCATCCGCTCGGACAGGGGGATCGACTATCCGGATATCCAGTACCACTTCCTGCCCATCGCGGTGCGCTATGACGGCAGGGCGGTGGCACACGGGCACGGGTTCCAGGCGCATGTCGGGCCGATGCGGTCGAAATCGCGCGGCGAGGTGCGGCTGAAGTCGGCCGACCCGCGCGAGGCGCCGGCGATCCGCTTCAACTACATGAGCCATCCGGACGACTGGGCGGAGTTCCGCAAATGCCTGCGGCTGACGCGGGAGATCTTCGCGCAGGAGGCCTTCGCGCCCTATGTCGATCATGAAATCCAGCCCGGGCCGGGCCATGACAGCGACGAGGCGATCGACGCCTTCATCCGCGAGCATGCCGAAAGCGCCTATCACCCCTGCGGCACGGCGCGCATCGGGCGGCGGGACGACCGCTTCGCGGTGGTGGACCCGGAGTGCCGGGTGATCGGGGTCGAGGGGCTCAGGGTGGCCGACAGTTCCATCTTTCCGACGATCACCAACGGCAACCTCAACGCGCCCTCGATCATGGTGGGCGAGAAGGCGTCGGACCACATCCTGGGCCGGACGCCGCTGCCGCCGTCGAACGCCGAGCCCTGGATGAGCCCGCGCTGGCGCGAGGCGCAGAGGTAGCGGGGAAGAGGGCGGTCAGACCATAGTCGGGTCTGTCTGAAGTGGCAGCACTCGGGCGGATCAAGGCGAGGCATTGCCTCGCCCCGCCCGCAGGGACGCCAGCATCCCCATGACCGCGCGTCCCGGGCGATGGCCCGGGCCAAAGGGGGGCGTGGCAGGACGGGAGCCAATGCGGGGCGATCACGCCTTAACCAACCTTAACGATTTCCTTGCCGGGTCGGGCGCGAACGCGGGATAAGCGGACATGGCCCGCCCCACGCTCCTCCCCGTCCTTCTTCTCGCGATCCTCGCCCTGCTCGCCGCGCCGGCGCCGGTCCTGGCCGAGACCGTCGCCGGACGCGCCGATGTGCTGGACGGCGACACGCTCGATATCGGGGCGGAGCGAATCCGCCTGTTCGGGATCGACGCGCCGGAAAAGGCGCAGACCTGCCAGGCCGCAACCGGCGCCTGGGCCTGCGGGCTTTGGGCGGGCGAGCGGCTGCGCGCCCTGACCGGCGGGCGGCGCGTCACCTGCGAGGGGATCGACCGCGACGCGCATGGCCGTCTTCTCGCGCGCTGCGACGCGGGCGACGGCGATCTCGGCGCCCTGCTCGTGCGCTCGGGCGCGTCGGTCGCCTTCCTGCGCTATTCGACCGATTACGCCGACGAGGAGAAAGAGGCGATCTTCGCCCGCGCCGGCGTCTGGCAGGGGGCCTTCCAGGCGCCCGAAGACTACCGCACCGCGCTCCGCGCGCAGGTGGCGAGCGCGCCGCAGCCGGCCCCGGACAACTGCGCGATCAAAGGCAACGTTTCGGCCTCGGGCCGCATCTACCACATGCCCGGTCAGGAGAACTACGACGATACCCGGATCGACCCGGCGCGCGGGGAACGCTGGTTTTGTTCCGAGACCGAGGCGCGCGTGGCGGGGTGGCGGCGGGCGCGTCGGTAGCGGAAACGAAGGACGGAGGGCAGAATGCACGAACCGGATCGGGATCACGCCGAGAGGCTGCGGCAGTCGGGCCGCGACGACCTGAGCAGGCGCGAGCAGCGGGTTCTGGACCGCATCGCCAAGCGCGCGGCGATTTCGCGCGACATCGACGCGGCGAGCCTGCGCGAGCTGACCTTCGGCCAGCGGGTGGCCGACAAGGTGGCGTCGTTCGGCGGGTCCTGGACCTTCATCGCGATCTTCGCGGGGGTGATCCTGGCCTGGGTCTTTGCGAACGGGGTGCTTCTGACCGGCCCGCCCGACCCCTTTCCCTTCATCCTGCTGAACCTGATCCTGTCGATGCTGGCGGCGGTGCAGGCGCCGGTCATCATGATGTCGCAGAACCGGCTTTCGGCGAACGACCGGCTGACGATGACGCATGACTACGAGGTGAACCTGAAGGCCGAGCTGGAAATCATGAGCCTGCACGACAAGGTGGACGATATCCGGATGCGTCAGCTGGGCGAGCATTTCGCGCGGATCGAGGCGCGGATGGCGGGGATCGAGGCGGCGCTGGCGCGGATCGGGGCGGTGCCCGGGGGCTAGCGCGCCGTTTTCGGCAGCGGCTGCGTCGCCCCCCGGCCTTGCCCTCCGCCCTCCGATGCCGTCATCTGGGGCGGCCGAAGGGGAGGGTCATCCGATGCCGCTTGCCATGAACCGCGAGGTTTTCATCACCTGTGCCGTGACCGGATCGGGCGGCACCCAGGACCGCAGCCCGCATGTGCCGCGCAGCCCGAAGGAGATCGCCGACAGCGCCATCGCGGCGGCGAAGGCGGGCGCGGCGATCGTCCACTGCCATGTGCGCGACCCCGAAACGGGCAAGCCCTCGCGCCGGCTCGACTACTACCGCGAGGTGACGGAACGCATCCGCGACAGCGGCACCGACGTGGTCCTGAACCTGACCGCCGGAATGGGCGGCGACATGCTCTTCGACGGCACCGAGGCGATGGACCGGATGAGCCAGAAGTCCGACATGTGCGGCGCGGCCGAGCGGGTGGACCATGTGGTCGCCTGCCGGCCGGAGATCTGCACGCTCGACTGCGGCACGATGAACTTCGCCGAGGCCGACTACGTGATGGTCAACACCCCCGGCATGCTGCGCGACATGGGGGCGCGGATGGTGGCCGCCGGCGCGCGGATCGAGATCGAGGCCTTCGACACCGGGCATCTGTGGCTGGCCAAGCAGCTGGTGAGCGAAGGCATCATCCCCGAGCCGGTGCTGGTGCAGCTCTGCATGGGTGTTCCCTGGGGGGCGCCGGACGATCTGAACACCTTCATGGCGATGGTCAACAACGTGCCGCCGGGCTGGGTCTTCTCGGCCTTCGGGCTGGGGCGGAACGAGATGGCCTATGTCGCGGCGGCGGTGCTGGCGGGGGGCAACTGCCGGGTGGGGCTGGAGGACAACCTGTGGCTCGGCAAGGGGCAGCTGGCGCGGAACGAGCAGCTTGTCGAACGCGCCGTCGGCATCATCGAGGGGATGGGCGCGCGGGTGATCGGCCCGGCCGAGGTGCGCGCGAAGCTCGGGCTGACGAAGCGCGCGCCGGCGGCGGCGTGAGGCGCGGGCCGCCAACCGGATTGCGGATGAGTTGAGGGCAGGGACATGACGAAGACAGCGGCGATCGTCGGGGGCGGGGTCATCGGCGGCGGCTGGGCCGCGCGGTTCCTGCTGATGGGATGGGACGTGCGGGTCTTCGACCCTGACCCGCAGTCGGAGCGGAAGATCGGCGAGGTTCTGGCGAACGCGCGGCGGTCGCTGCCGGGGCTCTACGAGGTGGCGTTGCCCGCCGAGGGGCGGCTGAGCCACCATCCGACCATCGCCGAAGCGGTGGCGGGCGCCGGCTGGGTGGTCGAGAGCGTACCCGAGCGGCTGGACGTCAAGCACCGCGTCTACCGCGAGATCCAAGGGGCCGCGCCGGGGGTGGTGATCGGCTCCTCGACGTCCGGCTTCAAGCCTTCGGAGCTGCAGGAGGGGGCGGCCGACCCCTCGACGATTCTCGTCACGCATCCCTTCAATCCGGTCTACCTGCTGCCCCTGGCCGAACTCGTGCCGTCGCCGAAGAACCCCCCGGCCGTCATCGACCGCGCCAGGGCGGTGCTGGCCGGCATCGGCATGCACCCCCTGCACGTCCGCGCCGAGATCGACGCGCATATCGCCGACCGCTTTCTGGAAGCCGTCTGGCGCGAGGCGCTGTGGCTGATCCGCGACGGCATCGCCACGACCGAGGAGATCGACGACGCGATCCGCTACGGCTTCGGGCTGCGCTGGGCGCAGATGGGGCTCTTCGAGACCTACCGGATCGCCGGGGG
Source organism: Paracoccaceae bacterium (assembly GCA_046155885.1). Lineage (GTDB taxonomy): Bacteria > Pseudomonadota > Alphaproteobacteria > Rhodobacterales > Rhodobacteraceae > JAOADN01. The sequence continues at coordinate 24,652 of JBJXFU010000085.1, read as the reverse complement.
CGAGGCGGGGATGCGCCACTTCATCGCGCAGTTCGGGCCCTGCCTGTCCTGGCCCTGGACGAAGCTGATGGACGTGCCGGAACTGACCGAGGAGCTGACGAACAGGATCGCCGACCAGTCCGACGCACAGTCGGGCCGGTATTCGATCCGCGAGCTCGAGCGCATCCGCGACAACAACCTGGTGGGCATCCTGCGGTCGCTGAAGGGCAAAAGCGCGATCAACCCGGCCGCCTGGGGGGGCGGGGCGCTGCTCAGGGCGCAGGACCGCGCGCTGGCCGGGCCGCCGCCCGATGTCATGGCACCGTTCGAGACGCTCCGCCGGGCGGTGCCCTTGGACTGGACCGACTACAACGGCCACATGAACGAGGCGAACTTCCTGACCGCCTTCGCCGACGCGACCGACCGGTTCATGGAACTGGTCGGGATGGACGGGGACTATGTTGCGGCGGGGTCGAGCCTTTTCACCGCCGAGACGCATATCCGGCACCTCGGCGAGGTGAAGGCGGGCGACGTCATCGGGATCACCACGCGGCTTCTGGCCGCCGAGGGGCGCAAGGTGCATCTGTGGCACGAGATGCGGGTCGGCGGCGACCCGGTGGCGACGGGCGAACATCTGCTCGTCCATACCGACCTCGCCACCCGCAGGGCGACGCCGCCCGGGCCTGCGGTCGCCGAGCGGCTGGCGAAGATTGCCGGGGCGCATGCCCGCCTGCCGCGCCCCGGGGCGGCGGGACGGTTCGTCGGCCAGCCGAGGCAGTGAAGCGGGCCCTGCGCCGGGGAATTCGTTGACGCGCCGTTCACCATTTTCGGCGAGTCTGGCGCCACGGGACATCCGGTCCGGACGTCCCCCGGCACCCTGCCCTTTTTAGGGCAGGGTGCTTTCGCACGTCCGGCGTCCTTCCCTTCTGATCCTGCGGAAAGGCGCGGCGCTTCGCGCGGCCCCCGGTTTCAGCGGGGGCGCGCGGTGTGCATCGGCGCGACTGTCGTAGCGCCCTTCGGTTAACGGAGCGTTGAGGCCTTCGGGCCCGCCCGGGCCGCCGCCCTGCCGGAACCTGCTGCGGGCTGGCGCGCGCCGTGCGGCGGTCAGTCGGCGGTCAGTCGGCAGTCAGTCGGCAGTCAGTCGGCGGTCAGTCGGCGATCTCGGACATGAGCCCGCGGAGCGCTGCGGGAAAGTCGCGCGCGCCGGTCTCGGCCTCGCGCACCAGCCAGTCGAAATGGCCGCTGAGGCTGGCGATCCGGGCGGTGTCGCGGAACGCGAGGTAGTGGCGGCCGAGGTAGAGGACGGCGAGCAGCGGACCGAAGATGGTGACCGGCGCCGAGAACACGCGCCGCGCGTCGAAAAGGTAGATGCGCAGGCCCGGGTAGAGCTGCTCATAGAGGCGCCGCCAGTGGTCCAGCTGCGCCCGCCTCAGCTCCGGGGGAAGACCCCGGTAGTAGCCTTCCGCCCTGGCGAAGGCGACAAGTTCGTGCACCGGGAAGGCCATCTCGTAATCCGACCGGGCCGAGCGCATCCAGGCGAGGCGGTCTTCCGAGGCGCCGATCGCCTGTTCGGCGGTGCGGCCGAGCTGCGGGGCGTATTCCCACCGCAGCATCTCGCGCGTCTTCAGCATGTCGGGAAGCGTCGCCGGCACATGGCGGATCTTGTAGCCGGCGGCTTCGCGGTGCCAGCCGAAGATCGTCTCGTCGATCAGGGCGCGGGGCGCCTCGGTGATGGTGAGCGAGGTCGCCAGCAGGTCGGCCGGCTTCTCCGGCCGGTCGCTGAGACCGAGAAGCCAGTCGGACGAAATGCCGAGCGCCGCCGCGCACTCGGCCACGATCTGGCCGCCGGGCAGCCGGGGCGGATCGCCCGATACGAGCTGCGATATCGTCGAGCGATCCGACCTCGTCGCGCGGGCCAGGGCGCTTTGCGACATGCCGCGGTCCGCCATGGCCGCAACCAGGCGATCGCGGAACCGGGCCGCGCGGAGCTCTCTGTAGAGTATCTCCGGCATCGCGTGAATCCATTCACCGTTTGTGAGCGTTCAGTGCGTATTTTCGGAATTCCCGCGCCCTGACGCAAGGGCTATGCTGAAAAGAAAAAGAGCGTGGATTTACTTGGGGATGATGGAACGGTCGCGAAGCCCGCACGGGATCGAATGGCCCACGGTCATTCTGCTTGCGGCCTGCTATGGCGCCTGGGCGCTGGCGACGTCCCTGGTGGCGGACTGGTCGCTGTGGGCCGGCTTCTGCCTCACCGTGCTGGCGCTGACGCTGCAGTCCTCGCTGCAGCACGAGGTCCTGCACGGGCACCCGTTCCGGAGCGGCCGGCTCAACGAGGCCCTCGTCTTCCTCCCGATCGGCCTCGTCTACCCCTACCGCCGCTTCCGCGACCTGCACCTTGCCCATCACCGGGACGAACGCCTGACCGATCCCTACGACGATCCGGAATCGAATTTCCTCGACCCGGGGGTCTGGGCCGGGCTGTCGCGGGTCAGCAAACTTCTGCTGCGGGCCAACAACGCGCTTCTCGGGCGGATGGTGATGGGTCCGGTGATCGGCACCGCGGCCTTCCTGAAGGGTGATGTCCGGCTGCTCGCCGCAGGCGACCGCGAGGTCCTGCGGGCCTGGGCGCTGCATGCCGCGGCGATGGTGCCGGTGATCGCCTGGGTCTGGGTCGCGCCGATGCCGGGATGGCTGTACCTCGCCTCGGCCTACGCGGCGCTGTCGGTCCTGAAGATCCGCACCTTCCTCGAACATCGGGCGCATGAACTGGCGCGCGGGCGGACGGTGGTGGTCGAGGGCCCCGGCGTGCTGCCCTTCCTTTTCCTCAACAACAACCTGCATATCGTACACCACGCGCGGCCGAGGCTCGCCTGGTACGAGCTGCCGGAAGCCTATCGCGAGAACAAGGGCGACTGGCTCCGCCGCAACGACGGCTATCTCTACAAATCCTACTGGCAGGTCTTCCGGCAGCACTTCCTGTCGCCGAAGGACCCGGTCCCGCACCCGCTTTACCCGCGCCTCTGAGCTTCCGCCCCGCCGTCCCGCGTGACAGAAGGGCGGGGTGGACCTCTGGATCCTCTTCACGCTCGCCGCCGCGGGATTGCAGACAACGCGCTTCGTGCTGCAGAAGCGGCTGGCGGCGGGCGCGCTGAGCACGGCGGGCGCCACCTTCGCGCGCTTTCTGTTCGCGGCACCGCTCGCCTGCGGGCTGGCCGCGGCCGGGCTCGCCCTGACCGGGACCCCGATACCCCTGCCCGGGCCCGCGTTCTTTCTGGCCGTCGCGGCGGGCGGGGTCGCGCAGATCGTCGCCACCGACCTGACCGTCCGGCTTTTCGGGCTGCGCAATTTCACCGTCGGCGTCGCCTTCACCAAGACCGAGACCGTCGACGTCGCGATCTTCTCGGCCCTCATTCTGGGCGAGGTGATCCCCGCAACGGGATGGGCGGCGATCGGGCTGGGGCTTCTCGGGGTGCTTCTCATCTCGCGCGGGCCGGAGCCCGGGGCGCCGGTCCTCGGCCGCGCCGCGCTCTACGGGCTGGCCGCCGGCGCGCTGTTCGGGATCGCCTCGGTCGGCTACCGCGCGGCCACGCTGGCTCTGGAACCGGCGCCTTTCCTGCTGCGCGCCCTCATCGCGCTAGCCGCCGCCACGCTTGCCCAGACGGTGGTGATGGCGCTGTGGCTGTCCTGGAAGGAACCGGGCGAGATCGGGCGGGTGGTGGAGGGCTGGCGGCGCACGGCTCTGGTGGGGCTGACCGGCATGCTGGGGTCGCTTTGCTGGTTCGCCGCCTTTGCGCTGCAGAGTGCCGCCTATGTGCGCGCGCTGGGCCAGGTCGAGATGGTCTTCACGCTTGCCGCCTCGGTGTTCCTGTTCCGCGAACGGTTGCGGTTCCGCGAGGCGGCCGGGATCGCGCTGGTGGTGCTGTCGCTGGTGGGGCTGGTCTTCGCGGCGGGCTAGTCACCGGGCCTAGGCGAGGCGGCGGAACAGCGGGGCCGGGCCGCGGTTGTCGAAGAACGGCACGCCGAGGCCGTCGTCGCCCTTGGCGAGCCGATGCGCCACCTCGGCAAGGACGATTTCGGTGATGAAGGGCAGGTTGAGCGCGCGCGCCTCGGCCAAGGGTACCCAGTGCAGGTGCGAAAGTTCGCCGCTGGCGCCCGAGAAATCGTCGGCGTCGGTGGCCAAGGCGTCGGCGTCGGCCAGGAAGAAGCGTGCGTCGAAGCGGCGGGTCCGGCCGGGCGGCGTGATGGCGCGGAAGACGAAGGACAGCGGCAGCGGATCGGGCACCCGGCCGCGTTCGGCGAAGGCCGACCAGACGCCGGTGGCCGGCCCGTCCCAGAACCCGGGGCGGGCCAGCATCTGGCCGGTTTCCTCGCACAGTTCGCGGATCGCTGCGGCGGCGAGGCCGGGCCCGATCCCGGGTTCGGCTTCGATGCAAAGACGGGTTGCGGACTGCGCGTCCAGATCGCCGGGTGAGAGCACGCCACGGTCGGCGGCATCGACCGCGCCACCGGGGAAGACGTATTTCGACGGCATGAAGGAGGCGCCCTGGCCGCGCTGGCCCATGAGGACCGAAGGCCCGGCCCCCCGGTCGCGGATCAGGATCACCGTCGCGGCGTCGCGCACCGGGCCGTGGTCGGGCGCGGCCGCCGGATCAGTTCCGGGCATCGCCGGCACCGCCGAAGCCGTGCAGCCGGAGCGCCCATTGCAGGGCCACGAACATGCCCTTCAGGCGCGGCAGGAGGAAAAGCGAGAGGCCGATGCACAGGGCCCCCGCCATGCCGGCGAGCAGGTAAGGGTCGGGGCGGTAGCGGACGAAGGCGAAAAGCAGGAGCGGCGCCATGATGTGCCCGACGATCAGCACCGTCGCGTAGGCCGGCCCGTCATCGGCGCGCTGGTGCGACAGGTCCTCGCCGCAGACCTCGCAGCGGGGGCGGACGGCGAGATAGCCGCGCATCATCGCGCCCTTGCCGCATGAGGGGCACCGGCGGCGCCAGCCGCGGAGCAGCACCGGGCGGAGCGGGCGCGGCGCGTCGGCGTCGGGATGACTTGTGACGCTCATCGGGTTTACCTGTCCGAAGGAAGCACCTTCCGGGTGCTCCTAGCAGGAATAGCCCGCTGCCGGAAGCGCCGCCATGCGCTGCGGCCACCAGCGCGTGCGCCCGGTCGGCGCGACGGAAACCGGGGGGTCCGGCGTTCAACACATATCCCGCCGACGGACAGGCCGGACGGCGGAGATCGGGAGAGACGGGATGAAGGCGACGATCGCGATGACCCTGGCGCTGGCGGCCGTCTGTGCGGCCCTCGGCGTACCCGCCGTGTCGCAGGACGAAGCGGCGCCACCGGTTGGGGCGGGGCCGATGCCCGGAGCGATGATGGGTCCGCCACCGGTACTGTTCGGCGAGCTTGACGGCGATGGCGACGGAAGGATCACCGAAGCGGAGGTGCGCGCGGCGCGGCTTGCTCAGGTGGCGGGGATGGACAGGAACGCGGACGGCAAGATCAGTGAGGACGAGGCGGTGGCCTGGGCGGTCGCCAAGGCGACCAAGGCCGCGACGGAGAAGGCCAAACGGCAGTTCGCGAGCCGCGACCTGGACGGCGACGGGGCGCTGACCGCCGAGGAGCTGATGGCGCCGCCGGTGCCCGCCGGGCTCTTCCGGCAGGCCGATGCCGATGGCGACGGCGCGGTTTCCAAGGCGGAGTTCGACGCGATGGTGGCCGAGATGCACGACCGCATGCCGGGGCATGGCGGCGAGGGCCGGCATCGCGGGCACCGCTGGGTCGGACCGATGGGCGGGCAGGGAATGCCGGGGGGCGATGGCGACCAGTGAGGTTTCCCGCCACCGGGCGCGGGCCGGGGGCCGGCATGCTTGGCCAGGTACGCGCGGCGGGTTAGGCATCGGGAATGGAGATGGCCTTCGACGCCAGCCAGGGGCGGTCCGATGCGGAGATCCTCGCCGCCTATGCGGGCGGGGACCCGGAAGCCGCGCGGATCCTGGCCGCGCGGCACCTGCCCCCGGTTCTCCGCCTCGCGGCGCGGCTGCTCGGCGATCCGGCCGAGGCCGAGGACGTGGCGCAGGAGGCGATGCTGCGGCTTTGGCGTGCCGCGCCCGGCTGGCGGGACGGCGGCGCGAAAGTGTCGACCTGGCTATACCGCGTGACGGTCAACCTCTGCACCGACCGGCTGCGGCGGCGGCGGTTCGTGGCGCTGGAGGCGGTCGGCGAGCCGGAGGACGGGCGGATATCGCCGGAGGCCATGCTGCAGGACGAGGCGCGCGTGCGGGCGCTGGACCAGGCGCTGGCGGCACTGCCCGAGCGGCAGCGCCTGGCGGTGGTGCTGCGGCATGTCGAGGGGATGGCGAACCCGGAGATCGCCGAGGTGATGGAAATCGGGGTCGGGGCGGTGGAAAGTCTGACCGCGCGGGGCAGGCGCGCGCTGGCCCGGGCGCTTGTCGGGCGGCGCGATGCGTTGGGGTATGAGCGATGAGCGATCGGGCGGATCGGGGCGGGCAGGGAACGGGCGGCGGGGATGACGGACTGGCGCTGTTCTTCGCGGCGGCGCGCGACGCGGGTCCGCGCCCTTCGGCGGCGCTGGTGGCGCGGGTCCTGGCGGATGCCGGGACCGAGCGGACGCGGGCCGGGGCGGCGCGGGGCGGGCACGCGCCCCGCCGTGCCGCGACCCGGGAGGCGTTCCGCGACCTCTGGCGGCGCGCGGGGGGATGGCCGGTGCTGGGCGGGATGGTGACCGCGGCGCTGGCCGGGGTCTGGATCGGCGTTTCCGCGCCCGGGGCGCTGGGGCTGGCCGGGTGGGCCGGGGACGACGAGGCGGCCGGCGATCCGATCGACATGATGCCCGGGACCGGGGCCTTCAGCCTCGCGGGGCTGGCGGAGGGGGGATAGGCATGGCCGAGAGTGAGAGGGGCGGCGGCCCGGACGGACCCCCAGACCCGGTCGCGTCCGGCGCGCCTCCGGCATCCCGCCGGCTGCGGCCGCTGCTTGCGGCGTCGCTGGCGCTGAACCTGCTGTTCCTGGGCATGATGGCCGGGGCGTTCTTCGCGCATGGCGGGTCGCGGCCCGGCATGGGGCGCGAACTGGCCTTCGGGCCCTTCACCGACGCCCTGACGCGCGATGACCGTGCGGCGCTGCGCGAGGCTCTGGCGGCGCGGGTGCCGGATATGCGCAGCCTCAGGCAGGGCCGGCAGGAGGAACTCGGCGAGATGGTCGCCGAACTCAGACGCGAGCCCTTCGACCGGGGGCGCCTCGATCAGGCGTTCGACAGGCTGCACCAGCGGCTCGAAGCCCGGATGGACCTCGGGCGGGCCCTGCTTGCCGACCGGATCGCCGCGATGACGCCGGCCGAGCGCGCGGCCTTCGTCGACCGCCTGCTGTATCGCCTGAACCGGCCCGGCGGCAAGCCCGGCCCCTGACGGCCTCAGGCGGCGCTGAGCGAGACAGTCACCAGGTTCCGGCCTTCCGACTTCGACCGCATCAGCGCCTGGTCGGCGCGGGCGATCAGCATGTCGACGCGTCCGGGCCCCGCGTCATGGCCTTCGCCGATCGCCAGCCCGACCGACATCGTCACGCGGATGTTCTGCCCGTTTCTGGTGCGGATCGGCTCTTCCTCGATCACCCGGCGCAGCCGCTCGGCGGTCGAGCGCGCGGCGTCGAGGCTGGTGTCGGGCAGCGCGACCAGGAATTCCTCGCCGCCGATCCGCGCCACCATGTCGACCGAGCGGAGATTGTTGCGAAAGCGCTCGGCGACTTCGACCAGGACTGCATCGCCGGCGGCATGTCCGAAGCTGTCATTGATCTGCTTGAAACGGTCGAGGTCCATCAGCATGACCCCGAAGCTGCGGTCGGCGGATTGCGCCCGCTGCGCGATCCGCGCGAGGTGGGGCAGGGCGTAGCGGCGGTTGTAGAGGCCCGTCAGCGGGTCCGTCATCGCCATCTTCAGCCCGTCGGCGACCGAGGTGCGAAGCCTGTCAGTCCGGCGCTTCTGCTCGATCTGGACGCGGACGCGGTGCGCCAGTTCGTCTTCGACGGATTCGGCGTCGATCAGGTCGCTGGCACCGAGGTCGAGCGCCATCGCCGCGTTGCCGCGCGCGCCCGGAGGCAGGACGATGCAGACCCCGGCGAAGCGCGTCGCATGACGCGAGCGGAGTTCCGACATCAGCCGAAGGCCCTCGCTCGGATGGGCGAGGTCGGCGGAGATGACGAAGACATCCGTGGCCGAGCGCTCGATCCCTTCCCCGAGCGCTTCGTCGGCTGCGGCGATGCAGACCTTGTCGCGCAGCTCCTTCTGAAGCGCCCGCATCCAGCGGAACGCCTGTTCCCGTTCCGCCGCCACGAGGGTGATCCGCGCCGGCTGGACGAAGGGGGTCGCGTCTTCGGCAAGGCCGAATTCCCGGCCGGTCAGATCGCGCAGACCGAGTTCGTCGGCGGCTTCGCGCGACCTGAGCAGACTTCGGATGCGCGCCAGGAGCACCATGTCGTCGATCGGCTTGCGGAAGACTTCGGCGGCACCGGACTTCAGCGCCGAGATGCGGGCGAGATCGGTGTCGGCGGTGATGACGAGAAGCGGAATGCCGGAGGTGACCGGATCGGCGCGGAGCCTGCGGCAGAGTTCCAGGCCGTCGATGTCGGGAAGGTTGAAGTCGATCAGGGCGAGGTCGGGGCGTTCGTCCTGCGCCAGCTCCAGCGCCTCGGTTCCGGTCGAGGCCATGATCGTGTTGTAGCGCGCCGAGGCGAGCTTGACCTTCAGCAGGATGCGATTCGTGGGCACGTCGTCCACAATCAGGATCTTACCTGCCACGTTGCGCTCCAGTCCGCTTTGCTTCCCGATCCGGCGCCCTCATGATTTGTTCGCAATGGTTAAGGAAGGCTTTACAAATGCGCGATCGTCCGCCGCCGAAGCAGGAATCCGCCGTCAGGGCGCGCCAGGTTGCCGCCGAGGCGGTCGCCTTCCTGGCGGCCGACGTCGATGCCCTGGCGGCCTTCCTGACCGCGTCCGGACTGAGCCCGGCCGAGCTTCGGGCGGGCGCCGCCGCGCCTTCGGTGCTGGCCGGGGCGCTCGACTTCATCCTTTCGGACGAGGCGCTGGCGCGGCAGTTCTCGCAGGCATTGGCACTGCCGCCCGGTGCGCTGCAGGCCGCGCGCGCAGCACTTCCCGGGGGCGATGAGCCGCACTGGACCTGACGGTCGCCAATGCGGCGGGGCGGACGGTTGCAACCGGCGCCGGGGCAGGAGAGGGTGCGGGCGTTCCGGCGCCGCATGGCCTGCGCCGCGGGGAGGGGGCATGACGGCGATAGGGGGTTTGCTTTTCGACAAGGACGGAACGCTGTTCGATTTCCTGGCGACCTGGGGCTCCTGGACGCGGGACCTGATCGGCGACCTTTCCCGGGGCGGGCCCCCGGGCCTTGGCGAACGGCTCGGCGCGGCGGCCGGCTACGACCTTTCCACCGGTCGTTTCGCCCCTGACAGCCCGATCATCGCGCATACGCCCGGGGACATCGCCGCGGTGCTTCTTCCGCTGCTTCCGGGCCGCAGCCTGGCCGAACTGGTCGGGCGGATGAACGCCCTGTCGGCTCTGGCCGGGCAGGTCGAGGCGGTGCCGCTGCGGCCGCTTTTCGCCCGGCTCCGCGCACGGGGGCTGCGGCTCGGGGTCGCCACGAACGACGCCGAGGGACCGGCGCGGGCGCATCTGAGCCGGGCGGGCATCGCCGGGCTGGTCGATTTCGTCGCGGGCTGCGACAGCGGCTGGGGGGCCAAGCCCGCGCCCGGGCCGCTTTTCGCCTTCGCGTCGCGGGTGGGGCTGCGTCCCGCCGAGGTGGCGATGGTGGGCGACAGCCGCAATGACCTTGTCGCGGGGCGCGCGGCGGGGATGCGGACGGTGGGCGTACTGACCGGTCCGGCCGGACATGCCGAACTCGCCCCGCTGGCCGACGTCGTGCTTCCCGACATCGGCCACCTGCCGGGCTGGCTGGACGGGCTGGCCGTCGCGGCCGGCGCCTGATCGAAAAACGACCGTTCCGCGTCGTTAAGCACCGCGATCCTTCGGGGCTCCCGGCCGATGCTTGATCCGGTTTGAACGGAGGGCTCGGGTTTGGCCGACGACATGAGACGGAAGCGCGCGGGCGGACGGGCGGGCAACGCCAAGCGGGCGGGATCGGCGGTCATCGACCAGATGTCCTGGCGCATCCCGGAGAACCACGACCGGCCGACCGAGCCGCTGACCGGCGAGGGGGTGGAGGCGATCCACAAGGGCGCGATGCGGATCCTGTCCGAAATCGGCATTCGGTTCCTGAACGACGAGGCGCTGGGTCTTTTCCGCGACGCGGGCTGCAAGGTCGAAGGCCAGACGGTGCGGATGGACGAGGACTTCGTGATGGCGATGCTGAAGCGCGCGCCCCGGACGTTCTCGATCACCCCGCGGAACCCGGAGCGCCGAATCTCGGTCGGCGGGCGCGAGCTGCTGTTCGGCAACGTCTCGTCGCCGCCCAACTACTGGGACATCGAGCGCGGCAAGGTGCCGGGGTTCATGGAGGGCTTCCGCGATTTCATCCGGCTGACGCAGTACTTCAACTGCATCCACTTCGCCGGCGGCTATCCGGTCGAGCCCGTGGACGTGCATGCCTCGGTCCGCCACCTCGACTGCATCTATGAAAAGCTGGTGCTGACCGACAAGGTGATCCACGCCTATTCGCTGGGCAAGGAACGCGTCGAGGACGCGATGGAGATGGTGCGGATCGCGGGGGGGCTTTCGCCCGAGGCGTTCCGGGAGCGGCCGAGGATGTTCACCAACATCAACTCGGTCTCGCCCCTGAAGCACGACTTCCCGATGATTGACGGGGCCTTGCGGCTGGCGCGGGCGGGGCAGGTGGTGATCGTCACGCCCTTCACGCTGGCGGGCGCGATGGCGCCCGTCACCCTGTCGGGCGCGGTGGCGCTGTCGGTGGCCGAGGCGCTGAGCGCCATCGCGCTTCTCCAGTACGCGGCGCCGGGGGCGCCCTGCATGATCGGGACCTTCACCTCGAACGTCGACATGAAGTCGGGCGCGCCCGCCTTCGGCACCCCGGAATACATGCGCGCCACCCAGATGACCGGGCAGATGGCGCGGCTTTACGGGCTGCCGCTGCGGTCCTCGGGCGTCTGCGCGGCCAACATTCCGGACGGGCAGGCGATGTGGGAGACGTCGAATTCGCTCTGGGCGGCGGTGCAGTCGGGCACCCACATGGTTTACCACGCGGCCGGCTGGCTGGAGGGGGGGCTGATCGCGTCACCGGAGAAGTTCGTGATGGACTGCGAGGTGCTGCAGATGATCCAGCGTTACATGGAGCCCGTCACCTGGGCGACGGGGCCCGAGGACATCGCGGTGGAGACCATCGCCGAAGTGGGGCCGGACGGGCACTACTTCGGCGTCCAGCACACCCAGGACCGCTATACCACGGCCTTCTATGCCCCGATCGCCAGCGACTGGAGGAACTTCGAGGCCTGGAGCATCGATGGCGGGCAGTGGACGGCGGAGCGGGCGCACCGCATCTTCAAGGCGATCATCGCGGAGTTCGAGCCGCCGCCGATGGATGCGGGGCACCACGAGGAACTGCGGGACTTCGTGGCGCGGCGAAAGGCGGAAGGCGGGGCGCCGACGGACTTTTAGGGGGCGGGGGGGGGCCGCCAACCCCTTGCGAACGCTGCGGTAACCATTCCTGACGGCAGCGTTCGCTGGGTGCCAGCAACCTGCCAGCAATATGCCAGCAATATGCCATACGATCGTATGGCTTTGGGTGAATTAGCGGTTAACCCCTTTTGCTTTCGTCTTGCTCCACCCCCATCCCCGCCCCCCTTGCCCGGAACAGCCGCAAAGCGGCCCGGACGGCGCCCGTCCGCCCCCCCCCCAGAGCGCATCCGCGGGCATCCGGGGGCGGCCGGGGGCGGCCGCCTGCTGCCCCGGGCCGGTTTGCGGCTGTTCCGGCGGAAGGGGAGGGGGATGGGGGTGGGGCGGGAGAGGACCGACAGGCTGCAACGACGAGGGGGCTTGGGAGGGCGCGAAGGTCCCGACGGTTCTCCGCCGCGACCCGTCGATGTCTCATGGCGTGTCGCCTCGGACTGGACTCAGGGCGACGCACGTTCCGGGCCCGACCCGGGGCCCCGCCACCCATCCGCGCCGCCCCGGGGCGCACGAGGTCCCGGCTCGGGCCCGGGACAGGGTATCCGTCTGCAAACCGAATCCGGCTGACTGCGGCATTCCCTGGATGTGAGCCCGGTCATCCTGTTGCCCGGCGTGGCCGGCAGAGGGCGGTTCCCGCGGTCAGGTGACGCCACCGGCCCTCGGCTCGCGGCGCGGTCGTCCGGGCCTGACGGTCCTCCACCGGAGGATCGTCCGGGCGGCCCTCATCCCCTTGCGGCCCGCGACCCGAGCGCGCGGCGGAAGCTTTCCTCGGCCAGCCGCGCGGCGGCGTCCCAGCTGAAGGTCTTTGCGCGGGCCAGCGCTTTCGCCGACAGGTCGGCCGCGAGGCCCTTGTCGGTGAGCAGGCGAATCGCGGCGGCGGCGAGTTCGTCGGCGCGCTCGGGGTCGAAGTAGAGGCCCGCCTCGCCCACCACCTCGGGCAGGCTGCCGCGGGTCGAGGCGAGGACGGGCGTGCCGCAGGACATGGCTTCCAGCGCGGGCAGGCCGAAGCCTTCCCAGAGCGAGGGCATCACCAGCGCCGCGGCCTCGTTCATCATCAGCGCGAGCACATCGTCGTCGATTTCGCCGGTGAAGAGGATGCGGTCCATGAGCCCCTCGGTGCGGCTGGCGCCGGCGCGAAGCTCGTCGACGTTGTCCCAGAACCGCGCGCCGTCGGTGCGCCCGACGATGACAAGGTGGGCGGCGGGGCAGGCGGCGAGGATCGCGGGCATCGCGTCGATCAGGCGGATGACGTTCTTGTGGCGGTTGAAGCCGCCCACGTAGAGCAGGAAGGGATCGCCCGGCGGCAGGCCGAAGCGGGCGCGGGTGGCTTCGCCGCGCCCCGGTTCGGAGATGACGCGGAAGGTCTCCGAGGCGCCTTCGGTGGTGATGTCGATGCGGTCGCGGGGCACCCGGAGAATGGCCGAGATATCGTCGGCCGAGGCCTTCGACACGGTCAGGATGCGGGTGGCCGAGGTCTTGGCGGCCCAGGTCTTGGCGGTCCAGAGCCAGCGGTTGCGGGCGGCGGGGAAGATCAGGTCGGGGAAGCGTTCGGGGATGGTGTCGTGGATGCAGACGACGGTGGGGGTGCGGGAAAGAAGCGGGAACCAGGAGTAGGAGGCGGGGTAGAAGAAGACGTCGGGCGCGAGGTCGCGCGCGGCGCGGCCCATCGAGAGCATGTCGCCCCCGGCGCGGGCGCGCTTGCCCGAGGTGGCCTCTGACATCGGGGCGCCGGTGCCCGCGACGCGGGCCCTTACCCCTTGCGGCACCGGGCGTTCGGGGGGCTGGTCGAAGAGAAGCGTGTAGCGGATGCCCGCGTCGCGCGCCGCGAGCGCTTCGATCAGCGATCGGGTGAAGCGGCCGAAGCCACGTTCGTTTTCCCAGCTCGAGGCGTCAATGGCGACGTGCATGTCAGGCCACCCGGCAGGCTTGAGCGAGCCGGGGCCGGGTGCCCTTGGCGGAGTCAGGCCCAGGGCGCGCGCCCCGTCCCCATCCGCGCGCCTTCGGGAAAGGGGAGGTGCGGATGGCCGTCAGGCGCCCCCCTCCGGGTCCCGGTGAGGGGACAGGGGAAAGGGTCTGGCCGGGCGGGAGCGGCGGCCTGCCGGGGGATGAGCGGACGCCCCGCAGCCGGTCCGGCGAAGGGTTGCGCCGGGGGGCGCTTGCGGCCATTGTCCGCGCCTCCGGGGCGGGTTCCCGCAGGCGTGCTGACGGAGCGAAGGGGTGCCGAACGACAAAGACAGGACGCCGCCGTCCGGCGCCGGCGGGGACGCCCCTGCGCGGCGGCTGAAGGTGCTGGAGCTTGGGACCCAGTTCGGGGTGGGCGGCATTACCCGGCATGTGCGGTTGCTGGGCGACTGGCTTCGGGCGCGGGGGCACGAGGTGACCTTTGGCGGCACACCGGACGCCTGGGGCGGGCCGGACCGCGACCCGGGCTTTGTGGTTCTGCCCACGCGTTACGTGGCGGGTGACGGGGGATCGATGCCGGCGCGTCTGCGCCACCTTGCGGTGGCCGTCTGGCGTCTGCGCCGCTGGCTTCGCAGGCATCGTCCCGACCTGATCCATGCGCATGAGAGCGCCCCCTGTCTGGTTGCCGATCTGGCGCGCAAGGGCCTCGGGATTCCGCTTGCCGTCACCTATCACGGTTCCGAGCCCGAACGTGTCGCCGCCTTCGCCAGCATCGCCTCGCGCGCCGATCTTGTCATCACGCCCTCGCACCGGTCGGGCGAGGATCTGGTGGGCCGGGGCGGGCTGGCGCGGGGCAAGCTGAAGGTGATGGGTCTGGGCCTGCCGCCCGCCCCCGCCGCCGACCCGGCCGAGGTCGCCGCGCTGCGCGCCCGCCTGCTGGGCGACGGCGAGAGGGTGATCGTCACCATCGCGCGGATGGTGCCGCAGAAGGGGATCGACATCCTGATCGGGGTCGCGGCCGAGCTTCGGGCACGGCGGCCCGGCTACCGCTTCGTGGTGGTGGGCGACGGGCCGGACGAGGATGCGTTGAAGGCGCTGGCCCGGGGCCGGGGGGTTCTGGGCACCCTGCACTTTGCCGGGCGGACCGCCACGCCCCATCTCTACCTGCGCGCTGCGGATCTGTTCCTGCTGACCTCGCGCTGGGAGGCGCTTCCCTTCACCATCGTCGAGGCGTTCCAGGCCGGCACCCCGGCGGTTGCAACGGCCTGTTCGGGTGTCGTCGAGCTGATCGACGCCACGGTCGGGGCAACGCCGCCGGTGGGCGATGTCGCGGCCATCGCGGCGGCGGTCGAGGCGATCCTTGAGGACGAGCCGCGCCGCGCCGCGATGGCCGGGTCCGCGCTCGCCAGGTCGCGTGAGGACCGCTTCGACCTTGGCTGGGTGCATGCGCGGTTCGAAGAGACCTACCGCGCCCTGGCCCGCCGCTGACGCCGCCGCTGACGCCGCCGCTGACGCCGCCGGTTTCACGACCGCTTCGTCACGTAGCCCCAAACCTCGCCGGCGGTCCAGACGGTGGTCAGAAGCATCACCCAGGGCAGCACACGCAGATAGCGCCGGCGCTGACCCTTGGCGGACTGGGTGCGGAAGTGCCGCAGCCAGAGGACGGGCGGGATCGCCGGGCCGGTCAGGATCATCGCGGCGCGCCGGCCCGCTGAAACCCCGCGCACCCGGATCGCCCCGAAGAGCCGCCCCCAGTCGAAGCGCTCGCGCAGGAGCGGGGCGAGCCGCAGCGGCGGGCGGCGGTGCAGAACGACCAGCCGGTTGTCAAGCCGGAGGTCCATGCCGAGCGAGCGCAGGTGCCAGTTCACCACCGGCTCCTGATAGCGGTCCTGCCAGAGGTGCCGCGTGGCCTCGATGGCCTTGCGGCTGTAGGTGATGTTCACGTCCGACACCCAGTCGCGCGGGCCGCTGTCGAAGGGGCTCATGTAGCGGCCGAAGTCGGTGACGTGGAAGGCCCAGTTGAGCGCATGGAACGGCTCGGTGGGGTCGATGGCGCCGCCGATCACGTCGCGGCCGGTTTCCTGGTGCAGCCGGACGGCAGTGCGGGCCCAGTCCGCGCGCGGCTGGCCCCTGTCTTCGAGGATCGCCACGATGTCGCCCCGGGCTTCGGCGAGGCCCGCCGCCCGCCGGCGGTCGTAAAGCTCGTGCTTGCCGCCTTCGGATGCGACGGGCTTTTCCGGAACGATCGGGCCGATGGCGAGAAAACGGACCGAGGGGAATTCCGACGCCCAGGCCGCCACATCCGCGACGCTGTCGTCATAGGGGACGATCACGTCGAGCGGCGGGGCATCCTGCATCGCCAGGACCGCGCGCAGGAAGTCGCGCACATAGGCGCCGCCCTCGACGATGGTCACGACGATCGACAGGCTGGGATCGCCCCCGGCCATTGCCGTCACCCGCCGCGCCGCATGCGCCCGAGATCGGGAAGCGTCACCGCCTGCCCGGTGCGGGTGCTTTCAGCGACCGCCGCCGCCACCTCGATGGCGCGGAGGCCCGCGTGGCCGTCGGCGATGCGCGGGCTGTCCTTTCCCTCGCACAGCGCCACGAAGTCGGCCAGTTCGCCCGCGAAGCTGGCCACCGCGGTGGTCTTCCAGGATTTCAGCTTTTCGCGAAGCATGATTTCGGGGTAGAAGCGCGTCTTGCGCCGGGCCGCGCCGCCGGGGCTGTCCATGAGGATTTCGAGGTTCTGCATCGGCGCATACTGGGCGCGGACCATGCCTTTGGAGCCATAGACCTCGATCGCCGACTTGTAGCCTTTCCAGTCGTTCCAGGTGGCGTGGTAGATGGCCGGGATGCCCGCCGGGTTGCGGAAGATCGCGACGGCGTTGTCTTCCGATCCCGGCACCTGCCAGACCTTGTTGGTGGCGACCCCGTAGACCGAGGTGATCTCGCCCAGGAAGTGGCGGGCCATGTCGGTCATGTGGATGCCCACATCCCACATCGCGCCGCCGCCCGAGAATTCGGACTTGTATTCCCAGTCGTGGGTGAAGTTCGTCAGGCCCGAATGGCCGCCGTAGACGCGGATATGGTCGATCTCGCCCAGCGCGCCCGACCGCATCAGGTCCCAGGCATAGGCGAAGGAGGTGTAGTAGCGCATGTTGAACCCCGCGCCGAGCATCCGCCCCTTGGCCTTGGCCGCGGCGAGGATGCGCCGGGCGCCGTCAGGGGTGTTGGAGAGGGGCTTTTCGGTCAGGACGTCGAGGCCCCGGTCGAAGGCCGCAAGGCAGAGAGGTTCGCGGACATGGGCGGGGGTGGAGATGATCACCGCGTCCATCGGCGTGGCGAGGAACGCGTCGAGCCTGTCGAAGGCGGGAACCCCCGGGGACAGCGCGGCGGCCTTGTCCTTCGCCAGGTCCATGACGGCGGCAAGCGTGGTGGAGGGGTTCGCGAGCACCGTCGCCACCCGCATCTGCCCGATCTTGCCCGCCGCGCCGATGATGCCGATCCGCATGACCCTACCTGTTCCGCTGGCCGGGCCGCCCCTGGGCGGCCGGAGAAGTCCACCGATGCCCGCGACCGGGCCGTTCCTGCGTGGGCTTGCGGGCAAGCAGCGCGCGCGTCAAGGGCGGACGGGCCTTTTGTTTCGGGTCAGGCAACAGTACCCCCCGGGACACTTCACCATCCGCAGTTCATTCCGGCCGTGCCGGGGATGTGACCACCCGGCGGATGCGGGTCTTCGCGTCAGGCTATCGAAGCAAGACCGCGGGCAAATGACAGGTAATCCGTCGGTTGACCCGACCCCGGCCGCCGGACTAACTCGGGCCGGGAGGTGCGGGACGGCCATTCTGGCGGGCTGTCGGTGCAACCGCGCCCGGAAAGGCCGATCCATGCGACCCAGACGCTCGCTTCTTTTCGCGCCCGGCAACCGTGCCGAGGTTCACGCCAAGGCGCTTGCCTCGGGCGCGGATTGCGTCTGCCTCGACCTTGAGGACGCGGTACCGCCCGACGCCAAGGCTGCGGCGCGGGCGACGGCGGTGCCGTTCCTTACGGCGGCGGAGGGGGGGCCGGAGCGGGTGGTGCGGATCAACTCTCTGCGGTCGGCCGAGGGGGTGCAGGATCTTGCCGCCATCCTCGACGCGCGGCCGTCGGGGGGCGTGGTGTTCCTGCCGAAAGTGCTCGACGCGGGCGAGGTGCGGCTGGCGGGCGATATCCTGACCGGGGCGGCGCCGGGCCTGAGCCTCGGCATCCTGATCGAGACGGCTGAGGGTCTGGAGAACGCCGCCGACATCCTGACCGCTTCGGACCGGATTGCCTTCGCGATGTTCGGGGGGGTCGATCTGGCGGCTGACCTGGGGGTGGCGGTGGCGCATGAGCCGCTGCTTTACGCCCGTTCGCGGCTGGTGCTCGGTGCGAAGCGCGCGGGGGTGGATGTGCTCGACGCGCCGTGCCTTGCGTTCCGCGACGAGGCGGCGATCGGGGATGAGGCGCGGGTGGCACGGTCGCTGGGCTTCACCGGCAAGGCGGCGCTGCATCCGGCCGGGCTGGCGGCAATCCACCGCGCCTTCGCGCCGTCGGAGGCCGAGGTCGCGCAGGCGGAGCGAATCATCGCGGCCTATGAGGCGAGCCCGAACGGGCTGGCGACGGTGGACGGCAGGTTGGTGGAGCGGCCGGTGGTGCGGGCGATGCGGCGGGTGCTGGCACTGAGGGACGCGGGTTGGTCACAGGAGGAAGGGCCTGCGGCGCCCGGCCGCCCGCGCTGACGATACCGTGTGAGCGCGCAAGGGCGCTTGCCGGAGCGGCGGTGGTCGCGCATCCTGCGGGCGGGCACCGGACGGAGCCGGGTCGCCCGGTCTTGCCGAGACCTTTTCACAGGAGGCCCCGAATGCCGCGCAAAACCGCGTTCCCGTTGAAGGTCGCCATTCCGGTCCTGTGTTGCCTTGCGGTTGCCGCGCCCGCCTTCGCCGGCTGCAAGGACAAGCCCGCGGCGGGCGTGGACTGGAGCGGCTGCGCGAAGGAGCGGCTGATGCTGGACGGCGCGGACCTGTCCGGCGCCGTTCTGGAGAAGGCCTTCCTGTCGGGATCGGGGCTGGAGGGGGCGAACCTTTCGGGCGCGAAGCTCGGGCGGAGCGAGCTGGTGCGGGCATCGTTCAGGGGGGCGGACCTCACGGGGGCGGATTTCGAGAAGGCGCTGGCCAGCCGGACCGTCTTCGACGGGGCGGTGCTGACGGGCGCGCGGCTGGTGAAGGCCGAGTTCCTGCGGGTGAGTTTCGCGGGCGCCGACCTGACCGGGGCGGACCTGGCGGACGGTGACTTCCTGCGCAACGACTTCACCGGCGCGAAGCTGGCAGGGGCGAACCTGAAAGGGGCCTTCGCGCCGCGCAGCCTGTTCACGGGCGCGGACCTCGGCGGGGCGGACCTGAGTGGCGCGATCTTCGAGCTTGCGCGGTTCGAGGGGGTCGATCTGGGCGCCGCTGCGGGCCTGACGCAGGGGCAGGTCGACGCCGCCTGCGGCGATGACGCGACGAAACTGCCCGCGGGGCTGACCAAGCCCGCGTCCTGGCCCTGTCCGGCGGTCGAGGCGCCCTGAGCGGGATCGGCCTGAGCGGGATCGGCCTGAGCGGGGTCAGCCGTGCAGGATGGCGACGGTCTTCAGGGTGGTGAAGGCGTAAAGCGCCTCGAACCCCTTCTCGCGCCCGTGGCCCGAGCGCCCGGTGCCGCCGAAGGGAAGCTCTACCCCGCCACCCGCGCCGTAGTTGTTCACATAGACCTGCCCGGCGCGAAGCCGTTTCGGCAGCCGCATGGAGCGGGCGGCGTCGGAGGTCCAGACCGCCGCGACAAGGCCGTGGGGGGTGCCGTTGGCGATCTCTGTGGCCTCGTCCTCGTCGTCGAAGGGGATGAGGGACTGCACGGGGCCGAAGATTTCCTCCTGGTTCAGGCGGTGCTCCGGCGGCAGCCCGGCGAGGAACGCGGGGGCGACATAGAAGCCGCCTGCGGGGGCGCCGGGGGCGATGCCGCCGCGCGCGGCGACATGGCCGGGGGCTTCGGCCAGCATCGCCTCGATGCGGGCCTTCTGGCGGGCCGAGACGATGGGGCCGAGGTCGGGGTCGGTGAGCGCCGGGCCGGCGCGGAGGGCGCGGTAGCGGGTGGCGAGGCGGTCGAGAAGCTCGTCGTAGCGGCGCCGCTCGACCAGAACACGCGAGCCGGCCGAACAAGTCTGTCCGGCGTTCTGGATGGCGGAGTTGACGATGAAGGGAAGCGCGCGGTCGAGGTCGGCGTCGGCGAAGACGAGGTGGGGGGACTTGCCGCCGAGTTCGAGCGTCACCGGGACGACGTTCAGCGCTGCGGATGCCTGGACCGAGGCACCGGTCGCGGCCGAGCCGGTGAAGGAGATGTGGTCGATGCCGGGATGCGCCGCGAGCGCCGCCCCGGCCTCGGGCCCGAGGCCGGGGACGATGTTCACGACGCCGGGCGGGAACCCGGCCTCGTCCGCCAGCCGGGCCAGCGCGAGGGCGGTCAGGCAGGCCTCTTCGGCGGGCTTCACCACGATGGCGTTGCCGGTGGCGAGTGCGGGGGCGAGCGAGCGGCCGAGGATCTGCATCGGGTAGTTCCAGGGGATGATGTGGCCCGTCACCCCGTGCGGTTCGCGGTGGGTGAGGACGGTGTAGCCGTCGAGGTAGGGGATGGTCTCGCCCATCAGCTTGTCGGCGGCGCCGGCGTAGAATTCGAGATAGCGGGCGAGGTTGGCGGCATCGGCGCGGGCCTGGCGGAGCGGCTTGCCGACGTCCTGCGCCTCGATCGCGGCGAGGTCTTCGGCGCGGGCTTCGACCAGCCGGCCGAGACGGGCGAGAAGGCGGCCGCGTTCGGCGGCGGTGGCGCGCCCCCAATCGCCGCCGCGCGCTTTCCGGGCGGACGCGACGGCGGCGTCGATATCGGCGGACGTGCCGCGGGCGATGGCGCAGAGGCCGCCGCCGGTCGAGGGGTCGAGGACGTCGATGGACCCGCCGCCCGTGGCGGGGCGCCAGGTGCCGCCGGCGAGAAGTTCGCTCGTGTCGAACCAGGCGCGATCAACAGCCATTCCGGGCCCCCCTCTTGCCGGGGACTATCGGATGCGCCGGGGGACCGCGCAACCTCTGGCGGGAGAGGCGGCAGCCGGGGGCGGGAAGGGGGGCGCGGGACGGGCCTTTCTGGGGGTGGCGCCGTCGTGTAACCTTTGGACGGAAGCCGGGACGGGGGAGAGCGATCATGCGGACGTTCGTCATCGGGCTTGCGTTGGCCACCACCGCGTTGCCGCCGGAGATGGCCGGGGCGGCGGAGCGGATTTGCGTCATCGCGCGGCTCATCGGTGCCCAGGTAACGGTGATCGACGCGGGGGCCGAGGCGTTGGCGGCCGAAGGGCAGGTGGTCCGCCCGGACATGATCATGCGGACGGGCAGCGAAAGCCGTGCCGAGATCAGGTGCGGGGACGGCATCACGGTGACGGTCGGGGCCGGGACGCTGCTCGATCTGGCCGAACTGGCCGGCGAGGCGGAGCAGGGCATCCTGATGCGGCTTTTCAACGGCATTGTCGGCATCGACGCGCCGAACAAGACCTGGGACAGGTTCGAGGTGGAGACCAACCTCGCCATCGCCTCGGTGCGGTCGACCGCCTGGCTGGTGGAAAGCTCGCCCGAGACGGGCACGGCGGTGTTCGTGCGGCGCGGGCAGGTGGCGGTGACGAGCGGCTCGACGGGGGCGGAGCTCGACGCGGGCGAGGGGGTGGAGATCGTCTCGATCGGTGTCGGGGTGCGGTCGCTCGGCGAGGGGGGCGGGGCAGAATTGGCCGAGGCCGAGGTCAAGCCGGTGAAGCGCTGGGGCGAGGCGCGCGTTCGCGATACGGTCGGCGCGCTCGGCTTCGGCTGGGATGAGAACTGAGGCCGGGTCACGCTGGCGCCGGCGCCTTGCGGCGCTGGCGGTTCCCATCGCCGTCGCGGCGGCGCTGGCGCTCTGGCGGGGGCTCGCCGGCGACGCGGTCACCGACGGGATCGAGAACCGGCTGATCGACCTTCGCTTCCAGTTGCGCGGCCCGCGCCCCGCCCCGGCCAATGTGGTCGTCATCGGGATCGACGAAGCGGCGCTGGCGCGGCTCGGCTGGACCCCGCCGCCGCGCGACGCCTTCGCCCGGGCGGTCACGGCGATCGCGGCTGACCGGCCGGCGGTCATTCTGCTCGACCTTCTGTTGCTCGACGCCAACCCGGCCGATCCGGCGCTTGACGCGGCGATCCGGGCGGCAGGGGTGCCGGTGGTTCTGGGCACGGCGGTGAGTTACGGCGCCGGGCAGGGCGGTGAAGCGGCGGGGCCGGCGCCGGGCTTGATCGCGGCGATCGACCGCAGCGCCATGACGGTTGTCGGCGCGTCGCAGCCGCCGGGTCCGGCCCCGAGGCTTCTGGCGCCGGCCGGGGGAATTCTGGCGGGGGCGCGGCTGGGGCATGTGAACATCGCCGAGGGCGGGGACCGTGCCGCCCGCCGCCTGCCGCTGGCGCTTTGGGCGGGGGGCGACGTGTTCCTGCCGTCGCTGGCGCTGTCGGGCGGGGCGGCGCTGGCGGAGGGGGGCGGGGTCGCGCCGGTGCTGCGGCCGGGGCGGTCGCTTTCGCTCGGCGGGCGGTCCTTCGCCACCGACGCCGCGGGGCAGGCGGTGGTGAACCACTACGGGCCGCCGGGGAGCGTGGAGACGATCGGGCTGCTGGAGGTGCTGGACGGGAAGGTTCCGGCCGGGGCCTTCCGGGGCAGGGCGGTGTTCCTCGGCGCCACCGCCGAAAGCCTGTCGGACTTCTTCGCCACGCCCTATGGCGGGGCGGTGCCGGGGGTCGAGGTGCTGGCGACCTCGGCGGCGAACCTGGCCGGAAGTGAGGTGCCGCGCGAGGGTCTGGCGGCGGGGCCGGCCTGGGTGCTGCTGCCGGCGCTTGCGGCCGCGCTGGTGGTCTTCGCCGGCACGGCCGGCCCGCCGCTGATGGCTTCGACGCTGGGGGTCGGGGTCTGGGCGGCGAGCCTCGGGCTGATGCAGGCGGCCTTCGCCTTCGGGAACCTGTTGCCGGATGCGACGGCGCTGGTCCTGACACTGATCGCGGCGACGGCCTGGGCGGTCTGGCGGCGGATGACGGATGACCGGGCGCGCGCCGCCGTGCTGACCTCGGAGCGGACGAACCTTGCCCGCTATGTCTCGCCCTTCCTGGCCGAGGAACTGGCGCGGACGCGCATCCCTGGCTTCGCCGACCGGACACAGCAAGCGTCAGTGCTGTTCGTCGACGTGGCCGGCTACACGACGCTTTCGGAAAGCCTGACGCCCGAGGCGACGAGCGCATTGGTGGGCCGGGTGCAGGCGTTCTATGAGGCCTGCGCAACGGCGCATCGCGGGGTTCTGGCGAGTTTTCAAGGGGATGGCGTCATGATCGTCTTCGGGCTGCCCTTGCCCGATGCCGGCGACGCGGGGCGCGCCATCGCCTGCGGGCGGGAGATGCTGGCGCGGATCGGCGGGGTGACGGGGGCGGGAGGGCGGGGCATGCCGCTGCGCATCAGGGTCAGCGTCCATACCGGCAGGGTGGTGGCGGGGATCGCGGGCGGGGTGAGCCATGCGCAGGTGACGGTGAACGGCGACACGGTGAACGTGGCGAGCCGGTTGCAGGACGTGGCGAAGGAGCATGGGGTGGAGTTCGTCGTTTCGGGGGCGACGCTTGCGGCGGCGGGGGCGGATGCCGGGTTCGGCCGGCTCGGGCCGGTGGCGATCCGGGGCCGGAGCGAGGCGGTGGAGGCCTGGGCGGCGCTGCCGGGGGGGGTGGCGGGGTGATCGACAAGGCCTTCTTCCGCGCCGAACTCGCCCGCGCCCGCGAACGGCTGGACGCCGGGGACCATCCGGGAGCGCGGGCGATACTCGAGGACATCCGGTCCGATCCGGCGCACCGGGTCCTGGGCGAGGAGACGGCGCTGGGCCTGCCCCGGAAGCTGCACGCGGCCTTTCTGCGGCTGGCCAAGCGCGAGGGCGACCGGCTTTCGCGGATCGGGTTGCAGCACCTGCTGGTGCCGCCGGCGGGGGCGATCGACGATCTGTTCGCGGTAACGGCGGGCGAGCGGCGCGCGCTCGCCGAAGCGAACCGGCGCGGGGTGCCGCGGGTCATCCATCAGGTCTGGATCGGGTCGCGGCCGGTGCCTGTGACCTGCGGCGCCTGGGAGCGGTATGCGGCGGAAAACGGCTACCGCCACCGGCTCTGGCGGGAGGCCGACCTTGCGGAGCTTGGGGCGGAAAAGCTTCCGCTTTTCAGCGGGATGCTGGGGCGCGGGGACTTTCCCGGCGCAGTCGATCTGGCGCGCTATCTGATCCTGCGGGAGGAGGGGGGGGTGTACCTCGACTGCGACTGGTACCCCGCCGCGCCGCAGGTGGCGTTCCATGACCGGCTGGGGATGACGGGGCTGACCGCCTTTGCCGAGGACATCCCGCGCGGCACCTCGGCGGGAAGCGTGTTTCTGGCCAATTCGTTCATCGCGGCCCCGGCGGGGCATCCGGCGATGGCGCGGCTGCTGGCGGTCATTCCGGAGGTGGCGGCGCGGCTGCCCGGGGCGCCTGCCTGGTGGGTGACGGGCCCGCTGGTCTTTACCCTGGCGGCGCGGGGCGGGGCGGTGGCGCTGGCGGATGCGGGGTTCGTGGCGGGGAGCATGGAGCCGGGGGCGAGCCTGGCCGAGGTGGAGGCGCAGGTGGCGGCGGGGGGCGGGGCGGGGATGGTCTTGGCGTGGAAGCCCTGGGCGGTTGTTTAGGGCAGGAGGAAAAGGGACGGAAATCGCGCGGCTGCACCCGGCGGGGGATCACCCGTTTCCTTTCCCGCAAGCCCTTGCGGGCGCTGCATTAACCGCCTGCATCCGCACCGTTCGCAGGGGGTCAGCAACCGCCCAGCACTATGCCAGCAACCTGCCATACGATCGTATGGCTTTGGGTTAAGTTAACGTTAAGGCGTTTCACTTTCTTAACGCCACTTGCCTTCTTCTTGCTCCCCCCCCGCCCCCGCCGCCCCCTTGCGCGGAACAGCCGCGTGAGCCACCCGGGCGGCGCCCGCCTCCCGGCCCGGCCACGGGCCGGGCGT
>JBJXFU010000079.1:0-10096 GCA_046155885.1 Paracoccaceae bacterium | reverse complement strand
ACCATCGCCATCGCCGAGGCCTCGGCATAGCTCTGCCCGGCCTCGACCGCGTCGAGGATCTTGCCGAAGCGGATCCAGTCGCCGCCGTTCGCGTCGTGGTTCAGAAGCAGATTGGCGGCGCGGATCGCCTCCATCTCGACCTGGCGGACCGGGTTCATGATCGCGCTCGTCATTCCCGCAGCCATCGCCATCGGCAGGAAGGCGGCGTTGATCCCGTGCCGGTGCGGCATGCCGAAGCTGATGTTGGATGCCCCGCAGGTGGTGTTCACGCCCAGCTCGTCCCTCAGCCGCCGGACCAGCGCGAAGACCTGGTGCCCGGCCGTCGCCATCGCCCCGATGGGCATGACCAGGGGATCGACCACGATGTCATGGGCCGGAATGCCGAAATCCGCCGCCCGCTGGACGATTTTCTTCGCCACCGCGAAGCGCACGTCGGGGTCGGGCGAGATGCCGGTATCGTCGTTCGAGATCGCGACGACCGGCACGTTGTACTTCTTCACCAGTGGCAGCACGAGTTCCAGCCGCTCTTCCTCGCCCGTGACCGAGTTCAGAAGCGGCCGGCCGATCGCTGTCGCGAGGCCGTTCTCGAGCGCGCCGGGGACGGACGAGTCGATGCAGAGCGGCACATCGACCACCGCCTGCACCCGCGCCACCAGTTCCCGCATCAAGGGCGGCTCGACGAAGTTGTTGTCGGCATAGCGCGGGTCGGTGGCCATCCTGTTGGTGAAGACGGCGCCCGAGTTGATGTCGAGCACCATCGCCCCGCAGGCGACCTGTTCGATCGCGTCCCGCTCGACGGTGGTGAAATCCCCCGCCTCGAGCTCGGCCGCGAGCTTCTTGCGCCCCGTCGGGTTGATGCGTTCGCCGATCACGCAGAAGGGCTCGTCGAAGCCGATCACGACGGTCTTGGATTTCGATTCGAGGACGGTGCGGGTCATGAGGGCTCAGGCTCCTGTAAGGCGGGCGATCAGACCCGGCAGCGCGGGGTCGGTGAAGTCAAGGATGGTGGCGTCGGCCCCGGCTTCCGTCAGCCGCGCGGCGGACAGGCTGGTGCGGAGCGCGACGGTGAAGATGCCTGCCGCGCGCGAGGATGCGATGCCGGTGGGGCTGTCTTCGAAGGCGATGGCACGGGCAGCGGGAACGTTCAGGCGGGTAAGGGCGGCGAGGTAGGGGTCGGGGTGCGGCTTGCCGCGCGCCACATCCTCGGCCAGGACCACGGCGTCGATCCGGTCGGCGACGCCCGAGGCCGCCAGCATCGCCTGCGCATTGCCGCGCGGGGCGTTCGAGACCAGCGCGATCTTCAGGCCCGCCACCCGCGCCCGGTCCATCGTCGCGGCGATGCCGGGGACCGGCGGCACGCGGGGGGCATAGTCGCGGCGGAAGATCTCTTCCTTTTCGTCGGCGAGCGCATCGGGGTCCTCGTCGGGGAAGACCTCGGCGAAGCTGTCGCGGCTGAGGCGGCCGTGGATCACGGCCATGTAGTGGTCGCGGTCGATGCTGCGGCCGCGTTCGGCGTACATCCGCACGAAGACCTCGGCATGGAGGGGATCGCTGTCGACGAGCGTGCCGTCAAGGTCGAAAAGCAGCGCCCCCTTCATGCCCCGCCCGCCCGCGCCTCAGCCGGCCATCGCGGCGGCGGGGCGGCCGGCCGAACGGCCGTGTTCGGTGGTCCAGGCGGCGCAGGTCTTGATCCCGCCAAGCGGGAAGAAATGCACCTGCGCGATGCCGAAGCCCGGATGCGCGGCCTTGTGGCCCGCGAGCGCGGCCACAAAGTCGGTCGGCTCGTAGGGCAGCAGGAGCTTCGTGACGTCCATCGCCCGCTTCTGCAGGACGCGGAGCGACGGGCCGACGCCGCAGGCGATGGCGAACTTGATCAGCGTCTGCAGTTTGGCCGGCCCCGCGACCCCGATATGGATCGGCAGCGCGATGCCTTCGGCGGCCAGCCGGTCGGCCCAGGCGATGACCGGGGCGGGCTCGAAGCAGAACTGCGTGGCGATCGCCATCTGCGCATCGGTCCGCGCGCTGAAGGCCTGCTTCCAGCGCAGGGCCTCCATCACCATGCGGTCCGATCCGTCGGGGTCGATGTCCTTGTTTCCCTCGGGGTGGCCGGCCACGTGCAGCCGCTCGAACCCGTCGAAGGCGCCGGTTTCGATCATCTCCATCGACGAGGTGAAATCCCCCGCCGGGGTGGCGACGCCGCCGCCGAGCAGCAGCGCCTGTTTCACGTCCGCCTCGGCCCGGTAGCGCGCGATCCAGTCGGCGAGCACCGCCTTGGACGGGATGATCCGCGCCGGGAAATGCGGCATCGGCTCGAAGCCTTCGGCGCGCAGGCGCTTCGCGGTCGCCACCATCTCGTCGATCGGCGTGCCCTCGATATGGGCGATGTAGACGCGGGTGCCGGCGGGCAGGAGGGCGCGGAAATCCTCGACGTTCGCGGCGGTGCGCGGCATCACCTCGATCGAGAAGCCGGTCAGGAAGGCCTCGACCGCGTCAGCAGAACCGGCGGGCGGGGCGGCGGGCGCGGGCGCCTTCCGGCGGAAGTTCAACAAAGCCATCAAAGACCTCCTGAGTTCGCCCGGACTCACATCCAGCCATCGTTCGCGATGAGCCGCGCGATGCGCGCGCTGTCGTATTCCGCGACGATCCGCGCGGCTTCCGCCTCGGCCACCGCCTCGTCTTCGCCGGCCACCTCGTAGGGCGCGGCCCTGCGCCATTCGGCGAGGTAGGCGTCGGTGCCGATGGCGCCGACCTTCATCGCGCAGCGGTCGATGGCCTGTTCGAAGCGTTCCGGAAGGGGCTTCTTCACGGCGCGGCGGCCGCGGCCCACGATGACCTGGGCCGGGATGTCGCGCCAGGAGACAATGGTGACCTCGGGCATGACCGCTCCTTCGTTCGCCGCCGTCATACGATGCCGAACGCGACATGCAATGACGGTTTTCGACATTCGCCGCGCCACGCGCGACCTGTCGTGCGGCTTATTGCGATTGCGGCCGGCCGGACGGGCGCCGCGCCATCGGGCGGGCCGCTTCGGAAGCCGAGATGCCGGGCGCCACGCCGGGGCCGGCGAATCCGCCGGGCAGCCGGAACCCATCCCCATTCCCTCACCTCCTTTGGTTGGGCGCGCGAATCGTCCCACAAGATATAGCGCGCTCAGCGCGATGAGCGCCGGGGCGAGGGCATTGACACACCACAACCTCTTGTCCTACCTTTCCGGTGCGGGAATTAGCCCGAAATTTTGAAACGAGGAATATGAAGATGACGCGTTTTCCGGGTAGTGACGTTGGTTCGCAGACCGCGACCGAATCGCGCGGGACAGCCGCTCCGGCCGTAAGGCAAATGGCCAGGGCGGATATGGGGCATGCGGTGGCTCCGGTGACGAAACCGCTCTCAGGGATCGAAATGGCGAAAGGCGCCGGCCCGGCCGTGCGGCCGATGGCCAAGGCGGATATCGGCCATGCCGTGGCGCCGGTGACGAAACCGCTGTCCAGGGCCTGATCGGGACCGAATCCCAGATCGCAAGGCCGCCGGGCCCTTCGAATGGGTCCGGCGGGTCCTTCGATTAACGGATATGCTTCCGTCCGCGTCCGGGATTCCGGCCGCTCCTTTTGATCGCGCGCCCTTTTCCGGGGCCGCCAGTGAGAGAAACTGTCACCAGCATGTCAGCTTTTATCCGAGCAAAGACGATCGACGACATCGCCGATGTCTGTGAGTTTCACATCAACTGGCCTTTCTTCCGCGACCTGATGCGGCCGGACCTTCTGGAGGATGCGGCCCTGTCCGTCGAACAGAGGGCCTGCATTTTCTGGATGATGCAGACGATGGACAGGATCGGCCCTGCCGACCTGGCGAGCGGCCCGCATCTCGACTATGCGCGCGATGGACGGACGCGCATGGAAACAACGCTTTCCGGGGGTGGTGAACGCTGGAAGCGGAACTAGGGCCGGCATTTCTTATTTGCCGGCATACGATCGGACTGTCGAACGATTGGGCTGGCGAACGATTGGGAAGGTGAAGAATTTTGAACGTGAGCATCAGAAAGGAAGCGGGCCCGGCGAGCACGGTTCGCGTCTGGAAAGCCTATCCGGCGGCGCCCGCGATACGCCGGGCAGAGAAAAGCGCGCTTGGCACCATGCCGGCTTCCGCTTTTCAATACTGCGAAGCCATGCGGGCCGCCGCCTCGTTCGGCTGGTACGTCTATCCGCCGAAGGATATCTCGCTCTACTTCGACGGGCGGGAGCCTTTCATTTTCGAAGACGGGCAGTGGTTCCCGGTCAAGTCGACGAACTTCGAAGACGGGTTCCGGGCGGACTGGCGGAAACACGCCCCGCATGACCTGTCCGAATTCGATCCGCCCTTCATCACGGAAATCCCCGTTCCCGGGGTCATTCAGATCTGGTCCGGCTATTTCGTGGAAACCGCGCCCGAATGGGCCCTTCTGTTCCGCCCGCCGGTGAATTTCGACCTGCGCAGTTCCTATTCGGTTTTCGAGGCGGTCGTCGAAACCGATCACTTCCGGCCGGCGCCGCTTTTCATCAACATCAGGCTGCTCCGGACGGACACCGAGATATTCCTGTCGAAGGACCGCCCGCTGTTCCAGATACAGCCCCTGCCGAAATCCGCGATGTCGGCCGCCGCCCACAGCCTGGAGGTCACCGAGGGACTTTCGGACGAAACCGGCCTTGACTGGGCCGGTGTCGGCAGGACCCTGCGGAAATCGACGGAACGGGCCGATCGCTGGCCCGGCCGCTACGCCGTCGACGTGCGGAAGCGAACGGCGGCGGGATAGGCCGCCCCTGGCCCGCCGGCGCGGGGAACGGTCCGCCGCGGCGTGCGCGCGCCGGCTTCGGCTTGAATGATCGCCGGGCGCCCTCTACCATCGCGGCAACTTCAGATCGGAGGGCGTTCGGATGGCGCCCAGGCGTCCGGGGGCTCTCGGCGCGTTCCCGGTGGCGGTCGAACAGCCGAGCCCCGCGAAACCCGATCCGGCGCAGCTCTACGCGGCGCTGGATCTCGGCACGAACAGTTGCCGGATGCTGATTGCCCAGCCCAAGGGCAGTCAGTTCCACGTCGTGGACAGCTTCTCGAAATCGGTGCAGCTGGGGCAGGGGCTGGAAGCCTCGGGGCGGCTCTCCCGCGCCTCGATGGCGCGCACCGTACAGGCCTTGCAGATCTGCCGACGCAAGCTGGAACTGCATGCGGTCAGGCGGATGCGCCTTGTCGCCACCGAGGCCTGCCGCCGGGCGACGAACGCCGGCGAGCTTCTGCGCATGGTGGAACGCGAAACCGGCCTGCCCCTGGAAATCATCGCGCCCGAGGAAGAGGCGCGGCTGGCCGTCGTTTCCTGCGCGCCGCTGGTCTCGACGCGCACCGAACAGCTGCTGGTCGTCGATATCGGCGGGGGCTCGACCGAGCTTGTCTGGATCGACCTGTCCGCCGTGCCCCGCCACGACCGGCCGCGGGCCATCATGCGGCTGCACGCCGGCTTCCACCCGCCCGAAAGCCCCTTCCCGGCGGCCAAGGTGGTGGACTGGATCAGCGTGCCGCTGGGGGTGGCCACGCTCAAGGACCAGTTCCAGGATGTCGAGGACGATTCGGCCCGCTTCGCGCTGATGAGCTGGTTCTTCGAGGAACAGCTCGCCGATTTCTCGCCCTACAATTCCAGCCAGCCGCGCGAGGGCTTCCAGATCATCGGCACCTCCGGCACCGTCACCACCGTCGCGGCCAGCCATCTGGGGCTGAAGCGCTATGACCGGACCAAGGTGGACGGGCTTCGCATGACCTCGGACCAGATCGACCGGGTGATCCGCGATTACCTCGTGCTCGGCCCCGACGGCCGCCGGTCGGACCCGAGGATCGGCCGCGACCGCCACACGCTGATCATGTCGGGTTCCGCGATCCTGCAGGCGCTGATGCGCATCTGGCCGACCGACCGGCTCTCGGTTGCCGACCGTGGCCTGCGCGAGGGGCTCTTGTACGCGCAGATGTCTGCCGACGGGGTGCTCGAGGACGGGCCGTTCTGAGGGGCGCTGGGAAGGTGTCCCGCAGAAGGACAAGTCGGCGGGCGTGCAGTGGCCAGGCGCTCGGGGGTCCGGATTGACCGGATGTTCACCGTTCGCGCAACGCCCGCCGCGTCAGGGTTTCGGCAGGCTCCGAGCCCGATCAACCTATTGATTCTTGTGGTTCGCAGCGGGTCGGCAAGGTGCCGACCTGCGGCGAGACTGATGTGGTGATGGCCTCGATCCGGCGTCCGAAGGAACGGATGTGCATCGCCGCGCGCCGCGACACGCTCGCAAGCGGCTTCGCCACAGCCGTCGCAATCGCCGCCCCCGTTCTCTGATGGACCCGACCGGGTCTCAACATTAGTGTCTTGAGGCTGGTCTAGAGCTTGCGTGTCGCTTAGGACACGTGAAGCCACCTTGGGGGTTGCGATGGAACTTCACCAGATCAGGTACTTTCTGGCCCTTTCCAAGACACTCAACTTCACCAAGGCCGCAGAGAACTGCCATGTCTCTCAACCGGCCTTGTCGCGCGCCATCTCGCAGCTTGAGGTCGAACTGGGGGGCGAGCTTTTTCGCCGTGAACGGAAGCTGACGCATCTCACCGAATTCGGGCAGGCGATCCTGCCGGCGCTCAGGGAATGCCACGAGGCAAATCTCAGCGCCAAGGAACTCGCCCGACGATTTCATTCCGGCGGTCATACGCCCCTTGCCATCGCGCTCTCCCACTCGGTCGACATCTCGCTGCTCACGCCCATGCTGGCCGAACTCGGCGTTGCTTTCCCGAACATCGAGATCAAGATGGTCAGGGGGACCGCGGCGGACATCGCCGAGCGACTGAAGAGCGGCGCCTGCGAGGTCGCGGTGTCCGAACCGCTGTCCGAGCAATGGGACCGGATCGATGCCAAGCGGCTGTTCGAACAGGAATTCGGTTTGCTGATCAGCCGCGGCGACCGACTCGCCCTGAAGAACGGGATCGACATAGTCGACCTGTCGGATGTCCGGCTGCTCGGCCAGCCGGACAGCGCCCTGACCGACCTTCTGCAGGAGCGGCTGCGCGAACTCGGCATTGCGAAGGCGAAATGGCTCGAGGTGAGCCTGATCGACGATATTCCGGATCTTGTGCGGGCAAACCTCGGCGTCGGGATCTGGCCTTCCGAACGGAAATTCGACGGCGATCTGCTGATCAGCCATATCCGCGAATGTCCGCTGACCCGCTGGGTCCAGGTCTACACCGTGTTCGGGCGGCAGCATTCGGCCGCAGCCAAGACCCTGACGAGCCTTTTGCGCGCCTATGACTGGTCGACCGCTTCGCTCGGCCCGCGCAGTGGTGCGGAGCCTATGCCATGACCGTCCTGACACTTGCTGAAGAACTCGACGCCTGCACGCAACGCTGCCGCGAAATGGACGGGCCGCTTGCGGCGCGGCTAAGCGCGATGGCGGACGATGTACGCCGCCTCGCCCCTGACTTCGCGAACATCGTCGACCGCATGGTCGACCGGCTCCGGAACGGCGGAGCTGGTGCGACGGCTCCGGGCATCGGCGAGACCGTGCCGCCCTTCGTCCTTCCCGACGACAATGGCCATCTGGTCAGCCTTGAAAGCTTGCTCGAAAAGGGGACGCTGGTTATCGCTTTCCATCGCGGTCACTGGTGCCCCTACTGCCGGATCGGT
This sequence comes from Paracoccaceae bacterium, assembly GCA_046155885.1. Classification (GTDB taxonomy): domain Bacteria; phylum Pseudomonadota; class Alphaproteobacteria; order Rhodobacterales; family Rhodobacteraceae; genus JAOADN01. The sequence continues at coordinate 2,427 of JBJXFU010000079.1, read as the reverse complement.
GCCGGGGCACTGGCACAGATCGAGCCGGCGTTGCGGGAACGGGGCGCGTCGCTGGTCATCATCACTCCCGAGACGCAGCGATTCAACAGGGCGTTGAAGGCCGACTCCGGAGCGACTTGCCCGTTCCTGTCGGATCTGGATTGCGGCTATGCGCTTGAACTGAATCTCGCGATCAAGATCAACGACGAGAAGCGCAGCGCGATGACCAGCGCCGGCTGGGATATCGCGAAGTACCAAAACAACGAGAACTGGATCCTGCCGATCCCTGCCACTTACATTGTGGGCCGGGACGGCGTCATCCTTGGCCGCTTCGTCGACCCCGATTACCGCAGGCGCATGGAAGTCGACGATCTGTTGCGGGCGGTCGACACGCCGACGCGCGGCGTCTCTTCTCAGGGCTGAGATCAGCAAGAGGCGTCGGGGAGATCCTGCCTCTCCGCCCGCGCCGCCCGCCGGTACCATTTGCGGCGCGCCGCCGCCTTGGGTATGCCGGGCCACCCGAATCGGACGAGCGAGATGACGAAGCCCCCTTCAGCCAGAACAAGTTCGGGGCGGGGCGCGCGCGATCTGAAGGTCCGGGTGAAGACCGCCAAGGGGCGGAAGCTGTCGTCCACGCTGTGGCTGGAACGCCAGCTGAACGACCCTTACGTGGCGCGGGCCAGGCGCGAGGGCTTCCGCGGCCGCGCCGCCTTCAAGATCATCGAGCTTGACGACCGCTTCGGCTTCCTTGTCCCGGGCGCGCGGGTCGTGGACCTCGGTTCTGCGCCCGGCGGCTGGACGCAGGTCGCGGTCGCGCGGGTGAACGCGCTGGGCGAGAAGTCCGGCAAACGCGTGGGGCGCGTTCTCGGCATCGACCTGCAGGCCGTCGATCCGATCGCCGGGGCCGAGCTGCACCAGCTCGACTTCCTGTCGGACGGCGCGGACGCCAAGGTCAAGGCCTGGCTCGGCGGCGCGGCCGATGTGGTCCTGTCGGACATGGCCGCCGCCGCGTCGGGGCACAAGGCGACCGACCATCTGCGCATCGTCGCCCTGGTCGAGGCGGCGGCGGAATTCGCGATGGACGTGCTCGACCCCGGCGGCACCTTCGTCGCCAAGGTGCTGGCGGGCGGGGCGGAAGCGCAGTTGCAGGTCCTCCTGAAACGCGCCTTCACCAAGGTGCTGAACGTCAAGCCCCCGGCCAGCCGCCAGGACAGTTCCGAGAAGTTCGTGGTCGCCACCGGCTTCCGGGGGCGCCCCGACGCGCCCGGCGAGCCTACTTCCCTTTCGCCGCCGCCTTGATCGTCTTGGACTGCGAGGAAATCCAGTCCATCAGCGCCAGGAGCACGCCCGAGACCACGAAGACCAGGTGGATCACCACCAGCCAGTAGATTTTCTCAGGGCTGTACTTGTCGATGTCCATGAAGACCTTGAGCAGGTGGATCCCCGAGATCGCCACGATCGAGGCGACGAGCTTCAGCTTCAGCGTCGAGAAATCGACCTGGCCCTGCCATTCCGGGCGGTCCGCGTGGTCGGCGACGGTGTCCATGCGGCTGACGAAGTTCTCGTAGCCCGAGAAGATGACGATCAGGATCAGGTTCGCCGCCAGGCTGAGGTCGATCAGCGCCAGCGCGCCGAGGACCGCGTCGTTGACGGTGATCGTCGCGACACGCCCGAAAAGCGCCACGAGCTCCAGGATGAAGCTCCACAGCAGGATCAGCAGCGCGCCGACCAGGCCCACATACATCGGCGCCATCAGCCAGCGGCTGGCGAACAACCCGCGTTCGATGAGCCTTTCCAAGATTCGCCGCCCCCCGCTGCGCTTTCCGCCCCCATACGCCAAACCGGGCGGCGGGAGAAGCCGGGGGCTGCGCGATCAGGGGCTGACCGGAACCCAGAGCCCCTCGACCAGCACCGAGGTCGGCTCGCCCACGTGGAAAAGATAGTAGCTGACCGTCGCCTGCGGGCGGCGCACCACCCCGGGGCGGCCCAGCAGGTCGCGCGCCAGGCGGTAGTCCGGCCGGAAGGCGCCGTCGCCCACCGCCACCTGCTGCTGGGGCGAGACCAGAAGTTCGCATTTCGGCCGCTCGCGGCCAAGCGAGCCGGCCCAGATATGGATCGGCTGGGCATCGGGGAAACCCGAAAGGAAGCCGTCGTCAAGATGCACCTGGTCGACCCATTTCACCGGCAGGAAATTGCCGCCGATGGTGCGCACCGGGTCGCGGAGCCGCAGCGCCTTGACCGGCAGTTCGCCGAACGAGGTCATCACGCGGGCTTCGCCGCACAGGCCGGGCAGGGTCCAGACGCGCGGCCGGGGCGCGGCGGCGGCGGCAGGGGACAGGGGCGCCTGAGAGGTCGCCATGACTCGTTCCATCAAAACTCGGTACTCACTTACACTTCACGCAGGCTCGCCCGTGGTCTGCGGCGGGTTGGGGGGGGGCGGGGGGGGGG
>JBJXFU010000071.1:0-30259 GCA_046155885.1 Paracoccaceae bacterium | reverse complement strand
TCTTCAATCAGATCAAGCGCTTCCGTCGCATCGCCCTGCGCTGCGAAAAGACAGCCGCATCCTTCACCGGATTCGTCTCACTCGCATGTGCCATGGCATGGCTCACCTAAATGAAGACGCCACCTAGGGCATGTCGCCGCCAGTCGGATTCGGTCTGGAGACAGGTAACCCGTCCCGGGTCCGACCCGGGACCTCGCGCGCCCCAAGGCGGCGCGGGTCGATGGCGAGGCCCCGGGTCAGGCCCGGGGCGCGACGTCTGGTTTCCGATCGGAAGCGACACGCCCCAGGCGGGGGAGCTTTCCGGCAGATCGCCGGGCGGGGTCCGTTCCGCCGTGCCCCGCCCGCTCCGCCGCATGGACAAGCGTCGCCCGCCGGGCCTATCTGGGAACATGGCCTCCCGTGACCCCATCGCCGACCCTGCCGATGCGCTGATCGTCGGCGGCGGGCTGAACGGCCCGGCGCTGGCGCTGGCGCTGGCCGGGGCCGGGCTGAGCGCGGCCGTCATCGACGCCCAGCCCCCCCGCGCCCGGGCCGGGGCGGGATTCGACGGGCGGGCCTATGCGCTGTCGGCCGCCTCGCAGCGGCTGCTGGCGGCGGTGGGGGTATGGGACGCGCTCGCTCCGGCGGCGCAGCCGATCCTGCGGGTGCTCGCGGCCGACGGGCGGGCGGGCGAGGGGGTGGCGCGCTTCTTCCTGCATTTCGACGCGGCCGAGACCGAGGATGGCCCGATGGGCTACATGGTCGAGGACCGGCACCTTTACGCGGCCTTGTGCGACGGGATGGAACGGGCGGGGGTGCGGCACCTGCAGGCCGCGACGGTGGTGGCGCAGGAGGCGGGCGAGGCGCTGGCCACGGTGACGCTGGCGGACGGGCGGTGGCTGCAAGGCCGGGCGATCCTCGGCTGCGACGGGCGCGACAGCGGTACCGGAAGGCGCGCCGGGATCGGGCGGACAGTCCGGGGATACGGGCAGCGCGCGGTGGTCTGCGCGATCGACCACGATCGCCCGCACGGCAGCGTGGCGCAGCAGGTGTTCCTGCCGACCGGGCCGCTCGCGCTTCTGCCGCTGACCGGGAACCGTTCGTCGGTTGTGTGGAGCGAGACCGGGGCGAATGCGGAAACCCTTCTGGTGGCCGACGACGCAAGCTTCACGGCACTTCTGGCCGAGCGGGTCGGGGGGGCGCTGGGCGGCTTCCGCCTGGCGGGAAGGCGCTTCGGCTATCCCTTGTCGCTCAGCCTCGCCGAGCGTTACGTGGCGCACCGGGTGGCGCTGGCGGGCGACGCCGCGCACGGGGTGCATCCGGTGGCCGGGCAAGGGCTGAACCTGGGCTTCCGCGACGTGGGCGCGCTGGCCGAGGTCATGGTGACGGCGGCGCGGCGGGGCGAGGATATCGGGGCGGCCGACGTGCTGGCCCGCTACGAGCGCTGGCGGCGGCCTGAGGCGACGGCGATGGCGCTGGGAATGGACGCGATGACGCGGCTCTTTTCCAGCGACAATGCGGCGCTGCGGGCGGCACGGGTGGCCGGGATGGGGCTGGTTTCGGCCCTGCCGGCGCTGCGGCGCACCTTCATCCGCACCGCCTCGGGCCTGACGGGCGAGGTGCCGCAGCTGCTGCGCGGGCTGCGGCCGTAGCGGCGCCGGCGGAGCGGCGGCCGCCTTGGCGCGACGGTGGCACTTGAAAGCACTCGCCCGAGCCTCCACCATCATTCCTGCCGGGGGGAGGGTCACGTGCACGTCCTGCTTTCGTTCGCCTATGTGCCCTTCACGCTGGCCCTCGCGCTGTTGGCGGGGCTCTTCGCGCTGGAGGCGGTCGCGCTGCTCGCTGGGGCGTCGTTCCTGACCGGCGGCCACGACGGCCCGGACCTCGATACCGGGGCGGTGCCGCTGGAGGGAACCTTCGACCTCGATCCCGGCGCAGCGCCGGATGTCGCCCAGCTTGTGGCGGCAAGCGAGGCCCTGCATGGCGGGGATCACGGCGCCGGTGCGGGAACCGCAGAGACCGGGGGGGCGGCGGGTTTCCTGGGGCTCGGCCATACCCCGTTCATGATGTGGCTCGCGGCTCTGCTTTTCGGGTTCGGCCTGTCGGGACTGGTGCTCCAGTCGCTCGCCGCCGCGGCGCTCGGGGCGGCACTGCCGGCCGGGCTGGCCGCCGGGGCCGGGGCTGCGGCGGGCCTCGGTTTCGCGCGGTCCTTCTCCCGCCGGTTCGGCCGGCTTCTACCGGCGGTCGAGACCACCGCCACCTCGGCGCAGTTCATGGGCGGGCTCAGGGGCGTGGTCAGCCAGGGGACCGCGCGGCGCGGCAGCCCGGCCGAAGTCCGGCTTCAGGACCGCCACGGCAACATCCACTACCTACGCTGCGAGCCCTTCGCGGCGACCGACGTGATCGCCGAGGGATCGCGCGTTCTGACCCTGCGCGAACGCCTCGGCCCCGACCGCTGGAGCCTCCGCATCCTTCCCATCGACTGACCTCCCGCCCGCGGCGCCGCGGCATCAACCAGGAAAGACAAGACCGAAATGGACCTGATGACCCTCCTGATCATCGTCGCTTCCTTCGTCGTCTTCATTCTGCTCATCGGCCTCATCCTCGGCCGTCTCTATCGCCGCGCCACGCGCGAGGTGAGCTTGGTGAAGACCGGGGCGGGCGGCAAGCGGGTGATCATGGATGGCGGCGCCATCGTCATCCCTCTCCTGCACGAGATCCGCCCGGTGAACATGAAGACGCTCAGGCTCGAGGTGAAGCGTGCCTCGGAGGCGGCGCTGATCACCAAGGACCGCATGCGCGTCGATGTGGGGGCGGAGTTCTACGTCTCGGTCCAGGCAACCGAGGACGGGATCAGCCGTGCCGCCCAGACCCTCGGCGAACGCACCTTCGATGTCGAGCCGCTGCGCGAGATGATCGAGGGCAAGCTGATCGACGGGCTGCGCGCCGTGGCCGCGCGAATGACGATGGACGAGCTGCACGAGAACCGCACCTCGTTCGTGCAGGAGGTGCAGAACGCGGTTTCGAACGACCTTCTGAAGAACGGGCTTGAACTGGAAAGCGTGTCGCTGACCGGGCTCGACCAGACGCCCTTCGAAGCGCTCGATGAAAACAACGCCTTCAACGCGGTCGGCATGCGCAAGCTGGCCGAAGTCATCGCCACCTCGAAGAAGGAACGCGCCCAGATCGACGCCGATGCCGAAGTGTCGGTCCGGCGCGCCGCGATGGAGGCCGAGAAGCTGAAGCTGCAGATCGCCCGCGACGAGGAAGAGGCGCGGCTTACCCGGGCCAAGGAAATCGAAGTCCTGAAGGCGATGCAGGAATCCGAAGTCGCCCGGGCGCGCGAAGTGGCCGAATCCGAAAAGGAACGGGCCCGGATCGAGCGCGAACAGCAGATCCATTTGGCAGAAATCGCCCGCGCCCGCTCCATCGAGGAAGCCCAGATCACCAAGGAGCGCGAGATCGAGGTCGCCAACCAGGACCGCCAGATCATCATCGCCGAGAAGTCCGAGGCCGAAAGCCGGGCGCGCGCCTCGGCCGACACCGCCCGCGCCGAGGCGATGACGTCCGCCGAGGCCATCGAAACCGCGCGCGCCGTCGCCACCGCCGAGCGCGACAGGGCGATCGCGGTGATCGAGGCGCGCCGGGAAGCCGAGCGCGAAGGCACGCGGATCAGGCTCGCCGCCGAGGCCGAACGCGCCGCCGCAACCGACCGTGCGGCGGCAATTCGCGAAGAGGCGCAGGGCGAGGCCGATGCGCTGACTATCCGTGCCGAGGCGAAGAAGAACGACCTTCTGGCCGAAGCCGAGGGCCGACAGGCGCTGGCAAGTTCGGAAAACACCCTATCGGCGGAGATCATCGCCATGCGGATCGCTCTGGCGCGGATCGAGGCGATGCCGAGGATCGTTCAGGAAATGGTCAAGCCCGCCGAAAAGATCGAGTCGATCCGGATCAACCAGATCACCGGGCTCGGGATCGGGGGGGCGGGCGGCACGGATGGGTCCGGGGGCGGGAAGTCACCGGTGAACCAGGCCTTTGACGCCATGCTGGGCGCCGCATTGCAGCTGCCGGCGATGAAGAAGCTGGGCGAGGAGATCGGCATCAGCTTCGACGACGGGATTGCGGGTCTGGTAAGCGAGTGCAAGGAGAAGCCGGAGCCGAAGTGACGGGCCGGGGTGCCTTCACCGGGGCGCGGGCGGCCCGTGACGGACCAGGCTGGCCGTATCTCCTCCCTGGTCCGCCCCCCGGCGCGCCGCCGGATGGCCGCGCCGATGGGCTCCGAAGGATCGGGGTTCCCGAAGCCGCCGCCGCGCGGCCCGGTCCGGCGCGGTCGATGGCATCGCGTCTGCAGAGACCCGTTCCTCCGGCCCGATCCTGACGGTCCCGGTGGCGGCATCGCACCCTGTCTCACCCGGGGAAATGAACGGTAACCCCCCGGAAACCATTTCGGGGCAAAGTCGGCACGCCGGGCAGGTGGCCCGGCCGAGCATCCTGCCCCTTTTTGGGGCAGGGTGCTTGCGCACGTCCCGGGGCCTATCCTTCATCTTAGGGGAAAATCGCCGACGCAGCCGCAGGCCCATCCGGTCGGGACGAAGCGCATCGGGGCGGCGGTGGACTCATCCTGCGACGGAAACCTTGAGGCGGGGTTAAGGAAACTCGTCCGCGGGGGGCAAGCCCTCATAGGAGCCGGTAGTAGAGCCAGTCTGGCAGAAACTGGCTCGCCCGGAACAGCGCAGCAAAGCCGCGCGGGAAGTTGGCGGCGAAGCGGCGGGTGTTCATATGCGCGAAATAGCGCCGCGCCGCTTCGTCGGCATCGAGGATGAAGGGCATGCGGAAGGTATTCTTCTCGGTCAGCCGGGTGCGGATGAAGCCGGGATTCACCAGCTGCACGTCGATGCCCCGGCGCTTCAGGTCCACGTGCATCGATTCGGCCAGATGCATCACCGCAGCTTTCGAGGCGCCGTAGCCGATCGCCCCCGGCAGGCCCCGAAAGCCCGAGAGCGAGCCGGTCAGCACGATGTGCCCGGCCCCGCGCGCCACCATCTCGGGCACCACCCGGCCCAGAACGCGGGCCGCGCCGGTGAAGTTCACGTCGCACATCTGCGCCACCTTGCCCGCGTCCCAGTCCGGCGCGGCCATCGGCCAGTACAGGGCCGACAAATACACCAGCCCGTCGACCCGCCCCGCCGCCCGCGCCGCCCCGGCGACCGAAGCGTCGTCGGAGACGTCGACCGGCACCGGCACGGCGCCCGGCAGGGCTGCGGCCAGTTCGTCCAGCCGGTCGGCGTTGCGGGCAGACAGGATCAGCTCTGCCCCCGCCCCGGCCATGCGGACGGCCAGCGCCCGGCCCAACCCCTCGCTCGCCCCGACGATCCAGTAGCGCTTGCCCTTCCACTCCCTCACCGGCGCCGCTCCCTCACGCTGGGGCCCGCCGCAGGGTGGCGACCAATTCTGCCACCTTGATCCCGAACTTCCGGAACTGGCTGCGGTTCACGATCGTGCCCGAGGGGGTCATGTACATCCAGTCGGTGACCGACAGGACATGCCCCCCCGCGCTCGCCGGCAGCCGGATGCGATAGCGCAGCCTGACCGCGCTGCCCTCCTGCCGTCCGATGCCGCCGCCCACCACATCGTCGGCTTCGGCCCGGATCGCCCCGTCATTGCCAAGCGTCAGCCGCCATTCGCGGTCCTGCGTCGTGCCGCTGTCATAGCGGAACCGCTCGGCCATCACGCAGCGGTTGCCGTCCCAGACCGGGTCCATCCTCGCCTCGAACCGCGAATTGACACGGCCGAGGGGGCCGAAGATCACCCCTTCGCAAAGGATCGGCCCGTTCAGCTCGCGCCGGATGTCGAAGACCTCGCCTGCCCGGTACTCCGCCGGGCGCTGCGCCGCGAACCCCGCCAGCCGCGCCCAGGCGAGGCCGATGCCGGCCGCGGTCAGAAGGCCGAGAAGAAACATCAGAGCAGCGGTCATGGGATCACTCTTCCGGCAGGGACGTGGCGGCGAGGAGGGCCACGGCGACAAGTTTCAGGGCGCAGGGCAGGAGCGCATAGAGCGCGGTCAGCGTGGCCAGCGCCGCCGGCCCCTTCTGCCCCCCCGAGGCGAAGCCGGCACTGCCCAGGAGGGGCAGAAGGGTGACGGCGGCGAAGGCCAGGGTGAGCTTCGAGGCGAAGGACCACAGCCCGAACCCTTCGGCCGCGCCCGGGGCGATGACCGACAGGCGGCGGGCGAAGGCGGCAGGAAGGATCACCAGGTCGGCGCCCAGCATCACCCCCGAGGCCAGACAGACCAGCGCGAACAGCGCCGCATCGCCGGTGCCGAGCGTGGCGGCGAAGCCGAAGGACAGGATCGAGCCCGCCATCGCGGCCAGGAGCACCGGCTTTTCCCCGGACCGCCGCGCCAGGGCCGACCAGAGCGGCGTGGCGGCAGCGGCGGAAAGGAAGAAGAGGATCAGAAGCGGACCCTCCCACCCGGCGGCGCCGAGGCGGCTTTCGACGAAGAAGTGAAAAAGCGTCGAGGTCACCGCGAGGGGTGCCGCATTCACCACCGCGATCAGCAGAAGGCGCCGCGTCACCGGGTCGGCCAGCACGGTGCGGAACCCCACGCCCGGGGCGGGGCTGGCGGGCACGTCCCATTCTCCGCGCATGACGACCAGCGCCGCTATCGTCAGCGCCGCGAACCCCACCGCGAAGACCGCGAAGGGATCGGCGCTAACGACGGCCAGGACGGCGGGCGCCATCGCCGCCAGGCAGACGCCCAGAAGCGACCCGCCTTCGCGCCATCCGGCAAGCCTGAGATGCCCGCCCGGCCCCAAGCCGGCGGCGCGGGCCACGCCGCGGGCATAGAAGGCGATGGTCAGGAAGGAATAGGCGGTGAAGAGGACGGCCAGTGTCAGCGCGAACCACAGAAGCGGAGCCAGCGGCGGCGCCATCGCGTAAAGGCCCGCCATCGCCAGCGCCATCGCGCCCCCCGACAGCGCCACCGCCGGCCCCGTCCGCCGCCCGAGCCGCGCCGCGAGCCAGCCCAGCGCCGGATCCTGCACCCAGTCGAAAAGCCTCAGCCCGAACAGAACCGCGCCCAGCGCGCCAAGACCGATGCCGTAGGTTTCGGCATAGAACTTCGGCGCGTGGATATAGATGGGCAGCCCCGCCGAGGCGAGCATCGCGGCGAAAAGCGCATAGGAGGCAAGTGGCGCCGGGCTGGCGGAGGTGGCCGCCTTGCTTATCGCCGCCGCGCCCGCGCCCGCGCTCACTGCGACACCTCGTCGGCGGGCGGCGCGGGGCGGGGGCGGAACCCGGCGCCCTTCCACCAGAGCTTCAGCGCCTGCCAGTGGATCAGCCCCAGCACCCGCCGCGACCCGAAGGGCCGGCGCAGGCAGGCCGCGACGATCCCGGCATTGGTCAGCGGCACCCGCCGCCCGGCCAGGGTGGCCAAAACCCCGCCGCCGGGCGTGTCGTAACCGATGCGGATCGCCAGCCGGTCCGCGCCGATGTCGAAGCCGAAACGATAGCGCCCCTCGACCGGCTGGAAGGGCGAGACATGCAGAAGCTTCGCCGCCTCGATCCTGTCCTCGGGCAGGATCGGGCGCAGGTCGGGGTGGTGGCACAGATAGGAGTGCCGGTCGCCGTAGGTGTTCGTCACCTCGGCGATCGCCGCGATCAGCGCCCCCTGCCCGTCGCGGCAAAGCCAGAAAGCGACCGGGTTGAAGACATGGCCCAGCACGCGCGGCTGCGCCAGAAGCTCGATCCGCAGCCAGGCGATGGTCAGCTGATGCGCTGCCAGCACGTCGCGCACCCAGGCCGGGCCGCGGCCCTTGCCCGGCGGGCCGCCGTGGTCGGCGTCCCGCAGCGACAGAAGGTTCCGCCGGTTGCGCGAGAAGAGCGCCGGCCCCGCGACCTCGCCCTCGGCATCGGCCAGCAGGTAGTCCACCCCATAGCTGAAGGCGTTCGCCACCGCGCCCTTGCGGCCGTGGAAGGTGATGCCCCGCACATGATCGACCCGGTTCATGCCGCCACGCTCCTGACCGGGCGCGCGGCCATGGCGCGGACCACGTCGGCGGCGCTTTGCAATCCGTCCTCGTGGAAGCCGTTCCCCATCCAGGCGCCGCAGAACCAGGTGGCGCGCGCGCCGTTCATCGCCCGGATCCGTTCCTGCGCCGCCACCGCCGCCCTTGTGTAAAGCGGGTGGCGGAAGATCACCCGGTCATAGACCGCGTCCTCGCGGATCGGGCGGACGGGGTTCAGCGTGACGAACATCGGATCGTTCATCGGGATCGGCTGCAGCGAGTTCATCCAGTAGCTCAGCGAAATCGGTGCGCCGGACGCCGCCGCCCCGCCGGAATAGACCCAGCTCGCCCAGGCCGCCCGCCGCGCCGGCATGACCGAGGCGTCGGCGTGCAGCACCGCCTCGTTCGGCTGGTAGCGGATGGCCGACAGCGCGGCGCTTTCCCCGGGCGAGGGATCGGCCAGTATGGCCAGCGCCTCGTCGGAATGCGCCGCGATCACTACCTCGTCGAAAAGCTCGGGAACCCCGCCTCGGACCGTGACCTCGACCCCGGCCCCGATCCGCCGGACCGAGGATGCCGGCGCCGAGGAGCGGATATCGACCCCTGCCCTCCGCATCCGGGCTTCGAGCCGGCCGACATACTCCACCGACCCGCCGCGAACGGTCAGCCAGCGGTGCTGCCCGGCATAGCTCATCAGCCCGTGGTTCTTCAGGAACCTGACCGTCGCCAGCGCCGGAAAGTCGAGGATGCCGCTGACCGGGGTCGACCAGATCGCGCCCGACAAGGGGGTCATGTAGTAGTCGCGGAACCACCGCCCGGTACCGAGCCGCCCGAGCAGTTCGCGGATGGTCAGGTCCGGCTCGGCTGCCGCCGCCTGCCCGGCATTGGCGTTGAACCGCAGGATGTCGGCGACCATGCGCGCGAAGCCGGGGCGGAGGAGGTTGCGCCTCTGACAGAAAAGTGACCGCAGGTCCTTCAACCCGTATTCGATCCGCCCGCCATCGGCCGAAACGCCGAAGCTCATGTCGCTTTCGGCCACCGGCACGCCCAGGCGGTCGAAAAGCGCCGAAAGCCCGGGATAGGTCGGGCGGTTGAAGACGATGAAGCCGGTATCGACCGGCTGGTCGCCGCGCCGGCCCGCCAGCACCGTCCGCGCGTGCCCGCCAAGGCGCGGCGCCTTTTCGAACAGAACCACGGCATGCGAGTGCGACAGAAGCTCGGCGGCCGCCATGCCGGAAATGCCGCCGCCGATGACCGCGATGCGGCGGGGCGGCTCGGTCAGGCGTTCGAATGGCATGGCGTCAGGGCTCCCGGGATCGGCTTTGTGCCTTATCAGGTTACGCCGGAACGGGCGGGATGGATCAAGCGGTGATCCGATCTGCCGCGGCAGGCGTATCCCTGCCATGTTGACCGCGACCGCAACTCTGTCGTTTCTTGACGCGCCGGCCGCAACTGCGATTCCGCGGCGGGCGGCCCGGGTCTGGCGCGGAGTTGGGGCAAGGGTGGCGGTGCAGCGGACCGACAGCGGCGACGAAGACCTGATGGCCGCGATGCTCGGGGTGCGCGACCGTCGCGACGCCACCGCCTTCGCCGTGCTCTTCCGCCACTTCGCCCCCCGGGTGAAGGCCTTCCTGATGAAGACAGGGGCGACCGGCGCGCTGGCCGAGGAATGCACGCAGGACGTGATGGCCACCCTCTGGCACAAGGCGCGTCTCTACGACCCCGCGCGCGCCAGCGTCGCCACCTGGGTCTTCACCATCGCGCGCAACCGCCGCATCGACACCATCCGCCGCGCCCGCCGCCCCGAACCCGAGGACTTGCCCTGGGGGCCCGAGGCCGCCCCGGACCAGGCCGACGCCCTTGCGCTGCAGCAGGAATCCGAACGCCTCGCCCAGGCGATGGCGCAGCTGCCCGCCGCCCAGCGCCAGCTCATCGAACGCGCCTATTTCGGCGAGATGAGCCAGACCGAACTCGCCGCCGACACCGGCCTGCCGCTCGGCACGATCAAATCCCGCATCCGCCTGGCGCTCGATCGCCTCAGGCACGACATGAAGACGATCCGATGACCGACACATCCGAACCGATCCGCCACCACCTGACGGACGACATCCTTATGGCCTATTCGGCGGGCTCGCTGCCCGAGGCTTTCAGCCTGGTCGTGGCCACCCACATCTCGCTTTGCGACGAGTGCCGGGCGCAGGCGGGGGCGTTCGACGCGATCGGCGGCGCGCTGGTCGGGCAGGCCGAAGCCGCGCCGCTTTCGGCGGACTGCCTGGAAAGGACCTTGGCCCGCATCGCCGGCGCCGCGACGGCGACGGACCGCGCGCCCCCGCCCCGCCCCGGCGTCTTCCCCGCGCCCTTGCGCGACTATGTCGGCGGCGACCTCGACGCCGTGCGCTGGAGGTCGGTCGGCATGGGTGTGCGGCAGGCGATCCTTCCCGCGGCCAAGGGCGCCACGGTGCGGCTTCTGTCGATCCCCGCGGGCGCGGCGATGCCCGACCACGGACACTGGGGGCGCGAGCTGACGCTGGTCCTGAAAGGCGCCTTCCGCGACGAAGGCGGCCGCTACGGCCGGGGCGATGTCGAGGTGGCGGGCGAGGGGCTGGAACACCGCCCGGTGGCCGAGACGGGCGAAGACTGCATCTGCCTTGCCGCGACCGACGCGCCATTGCGGTTCCGCGACTGGCTGCCGCGCCTGGCGCAGCCGTTCCTGCGGATCTAGGTCGGGGCGTCGCCGGGCGGGGGGCCGGGCAGGCGCCGGACTCTCGGAAAGATTGGAATGCGAGACCGGGCGCAGTAGTGTGGCGCTCAGGCCCCGCCGGGCCGAAAGGGGCCGCGCAATGCTTCCCACCCCGGAACCCGTCACCCTGCTGATCGCCGATATCTCCGGCTACACGAAGTTTCTTGCCGCGACCGAAATCGCGCATGCCCAAGACATCGTCGCCGACTTCCTCAGCACCGTCATCGAGGCGCTCGCCCCGCAGTTCCGGCTGGCCAAGTATGAAGGCGATGCGGTCTTTCTTGCCGCCGCCGGGGCGCCGCCCGATTCCTCGGTTCTGGAGGACCTCGCCGAAGGCGCCTATTTCGCCTTCCGCCGCAGGCAGCGCGATGTGCGGCAGGCGACGTCCTGCACCTGCGCGGCCTGCGCGGCGATGGGCGGGCTAGACCTCAAGATCGTCGTCCACACGGGCGAGGCGATCCGCCAGCGGCTGGGCGGGCAGGAGGATTTCGCCGGCCGCGATGTGATCCTTGTGCACCGGCTTCTGAAGAACCGGGTGACCGAGACCTTCGGCCCGGCCGCCTATGCGCTTTACACCGCGTCGTGCCTGGTCGACTGCGCCGATCCGGCGCGGCGCGGGCTGGCCCCGCACGAGGAAACCGACGCGACGCTGGGCGCGATCCCGGTCTGGCGGCGCGATCTGGCGGCTGCCTGGGCAGCGGCGGCGGCGGGAACAGGCCGCTTTGTCACAAGCGCCGAGGCACTGGTCACATGGGAATTCGCGCTTGCCGCCCCGCCCCCGATGGTCTGGGAATACCTGACCGTTCCGGGCCTCTGGCAGGCTTGGTCGAAGGCGGACGAAATCACCGAAGCCTCGGACAGCGGGCGGCGCGGCGAAGGGTCGGTGAACCACTGCGCGCATGGCGGCGCCGTTTTGGTCGAGAAAATCATCAGCTGGCGCCCCTGCGACACCTACACAACCGCCATCCTACTGCCCGTGCCGGACGCCCCGGAAATCGTCATGACGCGCGAACTCGTGGCCGACGGGCAGGGCGGCACGCGGCTTTTCTTTCACGTCGCCCGTCCCGCGCCGGCGGACGAACCCTTTGTCCGGCAGGCGGGGGCGGAGTTTTCGGCCACCCTTCCCACGTCGATCGCGCGCATGGAAGCGATGATGCGCGAGGCGCTGCCGGCGGCCTGACCGGCACCCGGGTGCCGGCGGGCGCCGTTAGTTCCGCCGCTTGTGCTCTTCCAGCCTCGGCATGATCTCGACGAAGTTGCAGGGCCGGTGGCGGTAGTCGAGCTGCGGGGCGAGGATCTCGTCCCAGGCGTCGCGGCAGGCGCCGGGGCTGCCGGGCAGCGCGAAAAGGTACTTCCCCCCCGCCACCCCGGCGCAGGCCCGTGACTGCACGGCCGAGGTGCCGATCTTGCCCATCGACACCATCGTGAACACCGTCCCGAAGGCCTCGATCTCCTTCTCGTAGACATCCCGGTGCGCCTCGACCGTCACGTCGCGCCCGGTCAGGCCGGTGCCGCCGGTGGTCAGAATCACGTCCACCGACGGATCGGCGATCCATGCGCGCAGCCGCGCCACGATCAGCGTGCGGTCGTCGGTGACAATCCCCCGCGCCGCCAGCCGGTGGCCGGCCCCGGTCAGCCGCTCGGCCAGCGTGTCGCCCGAGCGGTCGTCGGCGGCGGTGCGGGTGTCGGATACGGTCAGGACGGCTATCCCGACCGGGATGAAGCTGCGGGTCTCGTCGATGCGGGTCATCGGCCGCTCCCATCAAGCCGCGCCTTCAGCGACAGCAGGTCCGCCCAGGCCTCGCGCTTGGCCGCCGGGTTGCGCAGCAGGTAGGCAGGATGCGTCATCGGCAGCACGGGTCGCCCGCCCGACTCGGTCCATTGCCCGCGCAGCTTCAGGATGCCCTTCTGCCCAAGCAGCGCTAGGCAGGGCGTGTTGCCCATCAGGACCAGCACCTCGGGCGCCGCAAGCGCGATGTGGCGGCGCACGAAGGGCAGCATCATCGCCATTTCGTCGGGGGTCGGCTCGCGGTTCTGCGGCGGGCGCCAGGGCAGGATGTTGGAGATGTAGAGCGCCGTCGCGGGGTCGGGCGAGCTGCGCGCCAGCCCGATGGCCGCGAACATCCGGTCCAGAAGCTGCCCGGCGCGGCCGACGAAGGGGCGCCCCTCGCGGTCCTCGTCCGCACCCGGCGCTTCGCCCAGCACCATCACGCGGGCGCCCGGAAGGCCGTCGGCGAAGACGAAGTTCCGCGCCCCCCGCTTCAGGTCGCAGTGGTCATAGGCCGCCTGCGCCGCCGCCAGGTCCCGCAGCGTCATGGCGGCCGCCGCCAGAGCCTGCGCGTCGGCCGCAGGGTCGGCCGACGGGGTCACCGCGACAGTCGCGGGACTGATCGCCGGGGCCCTCGCCGCGCGCGGCGAGGGCAGGGCCGGGGCCGCTTCGCGTATCGCCCAGGGAGAGGTTGCGGGAAGAAGGTAGCGGTTGACCGGGCTGTCCCCGATCGGCTCGTCGGCGCCAAGTTCGGCCTGCCAGGACAGCAGGGCGGCAATCGTCCCGGAATCGAGGTCGGCGTCAGTGGGTCGCATCGCCCGAGCCTAGGTCGCGCGTCCGGAGAGGTAAAGCGCCAGCGCAGGCCCCGCGCCTTCCCGGTGGACGGCGCTGGCGGGCTTTGCCATAAGCGGTGCAGCCTTGCGCGGGGCGGCCGCCCGCCTGCGCCACGGGGGAGAGGGCATGACCTTCCGCGCGCGACATCTCCTCGGGATCGAGCACCTTTCGCCCGACGAAATCCGCACCGTGCTGGACCTCTCGGAAACTTATGTCGATCTGAACCGCCGCACCGAAAAGCACGGCGATGCGCTGAAGGGGTTGACCCAGATCAACATGTTCTTCGAAGCCTCGACCCGCACCCAGGCGAGCTTCGAGCTGGCGGGCAAGCGGCTGGGGGCCGATGTGATGAACATGTCGGTGGGCCATTCCAGCGTGAAGAAGGGCGAGACGCTGATCGACACCGCGCTGACGCTGAACGCCATGCATCCTGACCTGCTGGTGGTGCGGCACCCGTCGTCGGGGGCGGTGAACCTCTTGGCGCAGAAGGTCGATTGCGCGGTGCTGAACGCGGGCGACGGGCGCCACGAACACCCCACGCAGGCCTTGCTCGACGCGCTGACCATCCGCCGGGCGAAGGGGCGGCTGCACCGGCTGGTGGTGGCGATCTGCGGCGACATCGCGCATTCGCGCGTCGCGCGATCGAACCTGATCCTCCTGGGCAAGATGGAAAACCGCGTCCGCCTCGTCGGCCCGCCGACGCTGATGCCCGCCGGCGTGGCCGAGTTCGGGTGCGAGGTCTTCGATGACATGGCCGCCGGGCTTGAGGGCGCCGACGTGGTGATGATGCTGCGCCTTCAGCGCGAACGGATGGATGGCGGGTTCATCCCCTCGGAACGCGAATACTACCACCGCTACGGGCTGGACGCCGAGAAACTGCGCGCGGCCAAGCCCGACGCCATCGTGATGCACCCCGGCCCGATGAACCGGGGGGTGGAGATCGACGGCGAGATCGCCGACGACATCAACCGCAGCGTGATCCAGGACCAGGTGGAGATGGGGGTGGCCGTACGGATGGCCTGCATGGACCTGCTGGCGCGGACCCTGCGGGCGGAGCGGGGGCGGCGGGCGGTGGAGGTGGGGGTGTGAGCGACGCCGAGGTCACAGGATCCTTACTTGAAAAGCACTCGGAAGATCAGGTCGTGACCGAGTTTCATTCATCTCCCTTGGTCTATTGGCGGCAAATTGCGGTTATCTTGCTCTTTCTTTGGTCTCTTGCAGTCCTGATTTTTCATTTCATGGACGTTCCGAATGGGATTTGGACAGCAAATGTTGTCGTGGCAATTGTTGCAGCATATGCTGCAATAGAAGCAAGAAAATATGTATCTTCGCGATGGCGCATTTCAGAACACTGTCTGCATATCAACGAGAGCCACGTAATTCCGCTGTCCAACATATCAAAGTCACGCGCGTTTCTTGGCGCGCTAAGCGTATCAACAATAAAAGGGCAAACCTTTGCGATTGGATATCTTCGTGACCCGGTCGGTGCGTCAAATTTGATTCTGCGCAAGAGAAACAAGGAATGACCCTCCACCTCGCCAACGCCCGTCTGATCGACCCGGACGCCCTCACCGACGCCCCCGGCTCGCTCACCATCTCCCAAGGCCTCATCGCCGCGATCAACGCCCCCGCCCCCGCCAAAGCCACCGTCATCGACTGCCGCGGCCTGCCCCTCGCCCCCGGCATCGTGGACCTCGGCGTCAAGATCGGCGAACCCGGCGAGCGGCATAAGGAGAGCTTCCGCTCCGCCGGCCTCGCCGCCGCCGCCGGGGGCGTCACCACGATCATCGCCCGCCCCGACACCACCCCCGCCATCGACACGCCCGAAACCCTCGCCTTCGTCACCGCCCGCGCCGCCAAGGACTGCCCCGTCCGCATCCGCCACATGGCCGCGCTGACGAAGGGCCGCGCGGGGCGCGAGATGACCGAGATCGGGTTCCTGCTCGACGCGGGGGCCATCGCCTTCGGCGACGGCGACCATGTGGTGACCGACACCAAGGTCCTCTCCCGCGCGCTGACCTACGCGAAAGGCCTCGGTGCGCTGGTGGTCGGCCACCCGCAGGACCCGGGCCTGTCCTTGGGGGCCGCCGTCACCTCCGGCAAGTTCGCCTCGCTCAAGGGCCTGCCGGGCGTCTCGCCCCTGGCCGAGCGCATCGGCTTTGACCGCGACATCGGCCTGATCGAGATGACGGGCGCCCGCTGGCACGCCGACCAGATCACCGCCGCCCGCACCCTGCCCGCGCTCGAACGCGCCAAGCGCAACGGGCTCGACGTGACGGCGGGCGTCTCGATCCACCACCTGACGCTGAACGAATTCGACGTGGGCGACTACCGCACCTTCTTCAAGGTGAAGCCCCCCTTGCGGTCCGAGGATGACCGGCTGGCGGTGGTCGAGGCCGTCGCCTCGGGACTTATCGACATCGTCTGCTCCATGCACACCCCGCAGGACGAGGAATCGAAGCGCCTGCCCTTCGAGGAAGCGGCCAGCGGAGCGGTCGGTCTCGAAACCCTCCTCCCCGCCGCCCTGCGCCTTGTCCACGCGGGCCACCTGACCCTTCCGCAACTCTTCCGCGCCCTGTCGCTCAACCCCGCCCGCCGCCTCGGCCTGCCCCAGGGCCGCCTCGCCGTCGGCGCCCCGGCCGACCTCGTCCTCTTCGACCCCGACGCGCCCTTCGTCCTTCACCGCTCCACCCTTCGGTCGAAGTCCAAGAACACCCCTTTCGACGGCGCGAGGATGGAAGGCCGGGTGATCCTGACGCTGGTGGAGGGGAAGACGGTCTTCAAGCGGGAGGGAACCGATGCCTGACATCACCAGCAGCACCGGCACTCTCGCCGTTGTCGCGCTGCTCTCCTACCTGCTGGGCTCGATCCCGGTCGGGGTGATCGTCACCCGGATGATGGGACTGGGCGACCTGCGGCAGATCGGCTCGGGCAACATCGGCGCCACGAACGTCCTGCGCACCGGCAACAAGGGCGCAGCGGCGGCGACGCTGGTGCTCGACGGGGCGAAGGGCGCGGTGGCGGTCCTGATCGCACGGGCCTGGGCGGGCGGGGATGCCGCGCAACTGGCCGGGCTGGCGGCTTTCCTCGGGCACCTCTTCCCGGTCTGGCTGGGGTTCAAGGGTGGCAAGGGCGTGGCCACCTTCCTCGGCACGCTCCTTGCGCTCGCCTGGCCCGTCGGCCTCGCCGCCTGCGCCACCTGGCTGGCCGCCGCCTTCACCACCCGCGTCTCCTCGATGGGCGCGCTCGCGGCCTGCGTGCTGGCGGGCCTCTGGGCGATGCTTCTGGGGCACCGCGAGATGGTGGCGCTGGTCATCGTCCTGGCCCTGCTGGTGGTCGTCCGGCATGCAGCCAACATCCGGCGCATTCTGGCGGGGACCGAGCCGAGGATCGGGAAGAAGGGGTGACCGACGCCTTCCGGGCCGCCTTCGACGCGATCCCCGAAGGCTACTCGGAGGGCAGCTTCCTGGGCCGCCGCTGGCGCATCGCCAAGTCCGTCGGGGCGGGCGGCAAGGGGGCGAAACTCGTCGCCCATGAACTCGGCGGGACCGGGTTCGTCAGCCTCAACCTCTACGCGCTCGCGAAGGGCGACCGGCTGAAGCCCTGCGAGATGTCGGAAGGCTGGGTCAGGGCGTTCGTGACGGGAGTGACGCCGCTACCCTGAAGCCGGGGGTGGAAGCGGAGCTTATTTCCGTTCCAGCGCGTCCGCCATCCGCTTCGTGTTCTGGTAGATGCCGAGCCCAAGGAACATGAAGCCGAAGACGATGACGAGATAGACCGCGCCCAGGACCAGAAGCAGCAGGCCCGCCAGCGGCCCGCCCTCGCCCATCGGACCGTGTCCGCCGGTCGCGGCGATGCCCGCGACGACGACCAGCGCGAGGAACGCGACGACCACCAGGACGTTCAGGATTTTCTCGAGAGAGTTGATGAAGAAGTCGCGCATCTTGTGCCTCCGTTGACCCGTGGACCAAACTACCACAGTTCGGGTACTGCCGCAAATCTTGTGGACTGGGCGCTTCGAACCGCAACATGGGCTGGAGAAACAGGCCCCGGATTGCCAACGTGCCTAAAGCCGCGCCGCCTCGTACACCCGGCCGAGGTCGCCGCCCCAGACGCCCTCATGGGCCGCCAGCATCAGGTCCGCCTGCACCTTGCCGCTGAAGACGCTTTCCTCGAGCACGCCGAGGAAGCCCGTTTCGTCCGCAGCACCCGGCCCCGCCCGGTCGCGCGCGGCGAGACCCGCCCGGGAAATCCGCACCGTTTCGCGTGCCAGGTCGTTCAGCGACACGCCCCCCGCCTCGCCGGCCAGCGCGCTGACTGACGCCGCCACCCGCAGCCCCGCCCGCGTTTCCGCGTCGAACCCCTTCACCAGGTCCCAGGCCGCGTCCAAAGCAGACCCGTCGTACATCAGCCCGACCCAGAAGGCCGGCAGGGCGTTCAGATGCGCCACGTCGCCGGCATCGGCGCCGCGCATCTCGATGTACTTCTTCACCCGCGCCTCGGGGAAAACCGTGGTCATGTGGTCGGCCCAGTCGCTCAGCGTCGGCTTCTGGCCGGGCAGCGCGGGCAGACGCCCGGCCAGGAAATCGCGGAACGACTGGCCCAGGGCGTCGATGTATTTCCCGTCGCGGTAGACGAAGTACATCGGCACATCCAGCACCCAGTCCACATAGCGCTGAAAGCCCATCCCGTCCTCGAAGGCGAAGGGCAGCATTCCCGTTCGCGCGTCATCGAGGCTGCGCCAGATGCGGCTGCGCCAGCTGCGGTGGCCGTTGGGCCGCCCCTCGAAGAAGGGTGACGACGCGAAAAGCGCGGTCGCCACCGGCTGCAGCGCCAGCGCCACGCGCAGCTTCTTCACCATGTCGGCTTCCGAGGCATAGTCGAGGTTCACCTGCACGGTACAGGTCCGGTACATCATCTGCGTGCCGTGGGTGCCGACGCGCCCCATGTAGTCGGTCATCAGGCGATAGCGGCCCTTGGGCATCATCGGCATCTGCCCGTGCGCCCATTCCGGCGCCGCGCCGATCCCCATGAAGCCTATCCCCAGCGGCTCCGCGACCGCCTTCACCTCTAGGAGGTGGCTGTCAAGCTCGGCCGCCGTGGCGTGGAGGTCGGCGACCGGCGCGCCTGAAAGCTCGAACTGCCCCCCGGGTTCGAGGCTGACATTCGCCCCGCCCTTGGTCAGGCCGATGATGTTGCCGCCCTCCAGCACCGGCGACCAGCCGAAGCGGTCGCGCAGCCCTTCCAGCAACGCCCGCACCGACCGGGGACCGGCATAGGGGATCGGCAGGCGCGTGTCGGTGAGGAACCCGAACTTTTCGTGCTCGGTGCCGATGCGCCAGTCGGGGGGCGGCTTGCAGCCGCGCTCCATGTAAAGCGCAAGCTCCTCGAACCGTTCGATCGGCCCGCCGCCGGACTGGGGAATGGACATCTTTCGCCTCGGGCCTTCGGGTCGTTCAGGACGGCTAGACGTGGAACGGGCCGTTTGCTTCGTCAAGCCCGGCCGCCGCGCGCAACCCGAAGGTCGTCATGACAAATCGTGATGGTGGGTGCTCCGCCCGCCCGCCGGGGGCGGAACCAGCGCCGGGGGTCGGGCGATGCCGGGGCGCGTCCAGAGCGGGCGTGACACGCCGGCGCGCGGCGGATCGTCGAGCGACCGGCCGAGCGCCGCCATGTCAATCCCCGGCAGAACCGCGAAGGCGTCGTAAAGCCGGTCTGCGCCCAAAGCCGAGGCCGGGATGCGCAGCATCTGCCCGTCGCGCGACCGAAGCCGCCATTCCAGCGCGCCGTCGCGCCAGCCAAGCCGCAGTTCCACCAGGTCGGCAAGCGCCATCGCGCCGCCGTATACCGGGCCGAAATAGCCAAGCTGGCCCTCATCCAGCAGGATCACCCCCGGCGCCTCGACCTGCCGGCGGAAGCGCAGGCGGCGGATCGCCACCGCGACCCAGCCGAACGCCGCCGCCAGCAGCGCCAGGCCCACGGGCCAGAGCACCCAGCCCCCCGCCGACATCAGCCAAAGGCCCGCCACGCCCGTGCCCGTCGCCGCAATCACCTCGCTCCAGCGCGCCAGGGCCGCCGTTACCTCGGGGCGCAGGACGCTCACCGCCAGTCCCCCGCCGCCGCCTGCCAGAGCGTCAGCGCCGCCAGCGCCGCCGTTTCCGCCCGCAGGATGCGCGGGCCGAGCGATACCGGGCTGACGAAGGTGAACTGCCTGAGCCGCGCGCGCTCGGCCTCTGAAAAGCCGCCCTCGGGCCCGGTCAGAATCGCCGCCGGTCCGGGACCTGCGGCGGCGAAGGCGGCCAGCGCGGCGGGTCCGCCGGCGGCGCCTTCGGCTTCGTCGCAGAACCAGAGCCGGCGCCCCCCGGGCCAGCCGGCCAGCACCTTCGCGAGGGGTGCAATCGCGGCGACCTCGGGCACGGTGGTGGCGCCGCACTGCTCGGCCGCCTCGACCGCATGCGCGCGCAGGCGGTCCTCGCGCACCCGTTCGGAACTGGTGAAGGCGGTGTCCACCGGCAGCAGGCGCCCCGCGCCCAGTTCCACCGCCTTTTCCACCAGGAAATCCGTCCGCGCCTTCTTCAGCGGCGCGAAAAGCAGCCAGAGGTCCGCCGCCGCCCCTTGCGGCCGGGTCTGAGCCAGGCAGGCCAGGGCCCCGCCGCGCCGGCCGTCGGGTTCCAGCGCCGCCCGCCATTCGCCGTCGCGGCCGTTGAAGGCCAGGACCTCGGCACCGGCGGCAAGGCGCATCACGTTCAGAAGGTAATGCGCCTGCGGGGCCGCAAGGGGAACCCGTTGCCCCGGACCGAGGGGGTGCTCTACATAAAGCCGGACCGACGACGCCATCCAGCGGACTTTATGACCCCCGAGACCCGAATGCCAGAGAGCGCCGGCCCGGCCAGGGACGGACCCGTCGCCGACGCGCCCGGGGGCAACTGGGTCGACCGCCTGGCGCCGGGGCCGCTCAGGCCCTTCCTGCGCCTGTCGCGTGCCGACCGGCCGATCGGGACCTGGCTTCTGCTCTTGCCCTGCTGGTGGGGCCTGTCGCTTGCGGCGCTGGATACCGGCTGGGCGCGCGGCGACCTGTGGATCGCGGCGGGCTGCGCGCTGGGCGCCATCCTGATGCGCGGTGCGGGCTGCACCTGGAACGACATCACCGACCGCCGGATCGACGCCGCCGTCGCCCGCACCCGGTCGCGCCCGATCCCTTCGGGGCAGGTGACGGTGCGGGCGGCGGTGGTCTGGATGGTGGCGCAGGCGGCGCTTGCCGCGCTGATCCTTTTCTCGTTCAACCGGTCCGCGATCCTGCTCGGCATCGCCTCGCTTGCCCTTGTCGCGGTCTATCCCTTCGCCAAACGCTTCACCTGGTGGCCGCAGGCCTTTCTGGGCCTCGCCTTCAACTGGGGCGCGATCCTCGCCTATGCGGCGCATGCCGGGCAGGTTTCGCCCGCGGCGGTGCTGCTTTACGCCTCGGGCATCGCCTGGACGCTTTTCTACGACACGATCTACGCCCATCAGGATGTCGAGGACGACACGCTGATCGGCGTGAAATCCACCGCCCGGCTGTTCGGCGCGGCGACGCCCCGCTGGCTCGCCGCCTTCCTCGTCCTGGCGGTGGCGCTGATGGCGGCTGCCGTCCTGGCCGCGCTGATCGAGGCGGGCCGTCCGCTGGCGCTGGTCGTCGCGCTGGCCGCGCCCTGGGCCTTCGGCTGGCACATGCTGTGGCAGACGCGCCGGCTCGATACCGCCGACCCCGCCTCATGCCTCGCCGTCTTCCGCTCGAACCGCGACGCCGGGCTGCTCGCTGCGCTGTTTCTTGCCGCGGCGCCGTTCGTCTGATTGAACCTTGGGGCGGGCGCCCCTAAACCTGTCGGACCCCGACCGTGCCCCCTTTGGCGGTTGTCCTGTCCTTGGTCCCGATGCAGCTTACCGCCCGCCTCATCACTCCCGGCGCCTTCCTTGCCGCCGCCCTTCTGTCGGGGGGCGCGGCCATCTGGGGCGTATCGGTGATCGAATCGCGTTCGGCCTCGCTGGTGCGCACGGCGCTGGTCGTCGGCGGCTTCGACTGGACGGGGGTGGAAACCGACGGGCTGCAGGTCATCGTCACCGGCACCGCGCCCACCGAATCCGCCCGCTTCCGCGCCCTTGCCACGGCGGGCGAGGCGGTGGACCCCGCCCGCGTCATCGACGCGATCTCGGTCAACGACCCCGGGGATGTGCGCCCGCCCGACTTCTCCGTGGAAATCCTGCGCAACGCCGACGGCATCTCGCTGATCGGCCTCGTCCCCGCCGGCACCGACCGCGAGGCGACGGTCGCCCGCCTGTCGAGGATCGCCGGCGAAGGCAAGGTGGCCGACCTGCTGGACGCCGCCGACAACCCGGTGCCGGAAAGCTGGCAGCCCGCGCTGGATTTCGCGCTTCAGGCGCTGGGCGAGTTGCCGCGCTCGAAAATCTCGGTCGGGGCGGGGCAGGTCGCGGTCACCGCCATCGCCGACAGCGCGGCGGAAAAGGCGCGCATCGAAAGCGACCTTTTGCGCATGGCGCCCGCTTCCGTCAGGGTTTCGATGGAAATCTCCGCCCCCCGCCCGGTGATCGCGCCCTTCTCGCTGCGCTTCCTGAAGGACGCCCAGGGCGCGCGTTTCGACGCCTGCTCGGCCGATACCGAGGAGGCGCGCGATCTGATCCTTGGCGCCGCCGCCGGGGCAGGGGCGACGGGCAGGCAATCCTGCACCATCGGCCTCGGCGTGCCGAGCCCCGACTGGGCGGCAGCGGCGGCGATGGCGATCGGCGCGGTGAACGAGATGGGCGCCGGAACCCTGACCTTCAGCGATGCCGACATCACGCTCGTCGCCCCGTCCGGCGTTCCGCAAGAGGTCTTCGACCGTGCCGCAGGCCGGCTCGAATCCGGCCTGCCGGAGGTGTTCTCGCTGAAGGCCGTGCGCAACGAACCCGAAACCGGCGGCGCGGCGGGCGGAGACGGTGGCGCGACGGTGTTCCGCGCCGTGCTGAGCACCGACGGAGAGCTGCAGCTTGACGGCCGCGTCCCGGACGAACGTGCCCGCGACGCGGTGCAGAGCTTTGCGCGCGCCGTGTTCGGCGAGGCGCGCGTGGTGCCCGCGATGCGCATCGCGCCGGGCCTGCCCGAGGGCTGGCCGGTCCGCGTCCTGGCGGCGCTGGAAGCCCTGGGCGAGCTGACGTCGGGATCGGTCACCGTCGAGGCGGGCGAGATCCGGATCGAGGGCGTCAGCGGATCGGCCGACGCGCGCGACCGGGTGGCGCGGATGCTGGCCGACCGGCTTGGCGGCGAAGCGCGCATCGCGCTCGACATCCGCTATGACGAGGCGCTCGACCCGATCCTGAAGCTGCCGAAGCCCGAGGACTGCGAACGAGACCTGAATGCCGTCACTGCCGCCGACAAGATCACCTTCGAACCGGGAAAGGCGGTCATCGCGCCGGCTTCACGCAAGGCCATCGAGCTGCTTGCCGAGGTGATGAAGCGCTGCTCCGACTTCCCGATCGAGGTGGGCGGCCATACCGATGCGCAGGGGCGCGAAGAGATGAACCTGGCGCTCAGCAAGGCGCGCGCGCTTGCGGTGGTCGAGGCGCTGATGGAACGCCGGGTGCTGACCGGGCACCTGACGGCCGAGGGTTACGGCGAAACGCAGCCCGTCGCCGACAACGAAAGCGAAGCCGGGCGCGAGGCCAACCGCCGCATCGAGTTCCGCCTGATCCGCCACGACGACATGGCGGCAGCTGCGGCGGGGGTAAGGGTGCTGAGGGCGGGGCCCGAAACGCCCCGCGCCCTGCCGCGCCCGGCACGCGCCGGCGGGGTTGCAAGCGGCAGCGCTTCGGGCGAGGCTGCCGGCGGGGGTGCGGGCGGTGGCGCAGGCTCGGCGGACGCCGACTGAGCCGCCGACTGAACCCCGGGGCGTCACCGGGGCGTCACCGGGCGGAAGGCAGCCATGAGCAGAACCGAGTTCGTCATTGCGACCGCCGTGATCCTGCTGGTCGCCTTCTCGCTCGGCTGGTTCGCGTCCTGGCTGCTGCACCGGCTGACCCGGGTCACCGAGGCCGATATGGGCGAGCTGGACCAGATGGCGCAGGCGCTGCACGAGGCCGAGGAACTGCGCGACCAGGCGATCGCCTATATCGAGGACCGCGAGGCCGAGCTGACCAGTCGGCTGAACCAGACCGAGGCCGAGCTGCGCGCGGCGATGGAAGGCCTGCGCGATGCCCGCGCCGAGGCCGAGGACCTGCGTGCCTGGATCGAGAAGTCGAACGCGGGCTAGATGCGAAGGGGATGATTCCGGATCGGGCCGGGCGGCGTCTTCCCGGCCGGGGGAACGCCTGCGGTCCTGCCCCAACCCCTTGCGGCCGCTGCATTAACCGCCGGCATCCGCAACGTTCGCAGGGTGCCAGAAACCCCCCCAGCAATATGCCGTACGATCGTATGGCTTTGGGTTAAGTTAACGTTAAGGCGCATTGCATCCGACCTGAATCGCCTCCTCCTTCCCTCCCCCTGCGCAACGGAGGGCGGCGCCCGGCCACGGGGGGGCGCACCAACGGCGTTGATCCGCTCTTTATGGTGCCTCCAACCCTGCCGTTCTTCTCGCAGACGGCCGTTGCGGTGGCGCCCGCCCCGAACGCAATCGCGGGGGGCGGTCGGGCGCCGCCCGGGCCGCTGCGCGGCCGTTTCCGGGCAAAGGGGGCGGATCGGCAGGGGTAGGGCCAGGGGGATGTCTTGTTCGGTGCGATCCGCCTGAAAATGCCCCTGCCGGGGACACGCCCCCTCACCCCCCCATCGCCGCCCTCAAGAGCGCCACCGCCTCCGGCCTGTCCCACGCCGCCCCGCCGATGAGCCGCCCGATCTCGGCCCCGTCCGGCCCGATCAGGACCGTCACCGGCAGCCCCAGCACCCCCATCCCGCGCGCCAGCTCCATCTTCGGGTCGGCGTAGCGGGGCAGGTCCGTCACCCCGGTCTCTTCGAAGAAGCGGTCGATGGCGGCTGGGGGATTGCGGCCGGTGGCGATGGTCAGCACCGCGAACCGCTCGCCCCCCAGGGCCGCCTGAAGCCGGGCGAGCGACGGCATCTCCTCGCGGCAGGGCGCGCACCAGGTGGCCCAGAAGTTCACCAGCACCACCTTCCCCTGCCAGTCGGCCAGCCGGTGTTCGGCCCCGTCGGGCCCGAGAAAGGGAATGTCGGGCACCGCCGCCGGCGTTTCCGCCAGCACCAGCTTCGCCATGTCGCCCAGCCTGAGCGCGTCGAGCGCGGCGCGGTCCACACCCTCGGCCCGCGCCGATGAAAGGGCCGCAGACAAGGACAGGCACAGGTTTGCGCCGAGGATCAGGGCCGTGTAGAGCACGGCGGAACGAAGGAACGCCATTCAGCCTCCGAAAAGCACCCGCGAGGGCACGAAGATGACCGACGAACCCGCGAAACCCGCCACGGACGCGAACGCCATGTGGGGCGGGCGCTTTGCCGCCGGGCCGGATGCGATCATGACGGCGATCAACGCCTCGATCCGCTTCGACCGGCGGCTCTACGCCCAGGACATCCGGGGCAGCCGGGCCCATGCCGCGATGCTGGCGGCCACGGGCATCCTGACGGATAGCGACGCCGAGGCCATCGGGAAAGGCCTGCTCACGGTCTTGTCAGAGATCGAGGGGGGCGGGTTCGCGTTTTCCGAGGCGCTCGAGGACATTCACCTGAACGTGGAATCCCGCCTGACCGGGCTGATCGGCGAGCCGGGCAAGCGGCTGCACACCGCGCGCAGCCGCAACGACCAGGTGGCGACCGACTTCCGCCTCTGGGTGCGCGAGCAATGCGACGCGGCCGCCGCCGGGATCGCCGCCCTGCAACGGGCGCTTCTGGCGCAGGCCGAGGCGGGGGCGGACTGGGTGATGCCCGGCTTCACCCATCTGCAAACCGCCCAGCCGGTGACCTGGGGCCACCACATGCTGGCCTATGTCGAGATGCTGTTCCGCGATGCCGGGCGCTTTGCCGACGCCCGGACGCGGATGAACGAATGCCCGCTCGGCGCGGCGGCACTGGCGGGCACCTCCTTCCCGATTGACCGCCAGATGACCGCGACGGCGCTCGGCTTCGACCGGCCGATGGCCAACAGCCTGGATGCCGTCAGCGACCGGGACTTCGCGCTGGAATTCCTTTCGGCGGCGGCGATCTGTGCCGTCCACCTCAGCCGCTTCGCGGAGGAGCTGGTGATCTGGTCTTCGGCCCAGTTCCGTTTCGTGCGGATGTCCGACCGCTTCACCACCGGCTCCTCGATCATGCCGCAGAAGAAGAACCCCGACGCGGCGGAGCTGATCCGGGCGAAGCTCGGGCGCATCCTGGGGGCGACGGTGGCGCTGTTCACGGTGATGAAGGGGCTGCCGCTCGCCTATTCCAAGGACATGCAGGAAGACAAGGAACCCCTCTTCGACGCCGCCGACACGCTGATGCTGTCGCTCGCCGCGATGGACGGCATGGTCCGCGACCTGACCGCCAACAGCGAGGCGATGGAAAAGGCGGCCGCCTCGGGCTTTTCGACCGCGACGGACCTGGCCGACTGGCTGGTGCGCGCGGCGGGCCTTCCCTTCCGCGAGGCGCATCAGGTGTCCGGAACGCTGGTCGCCCTGGCCGAGCGCACGGGGCGCGACCTGCCCGACCTGACGCTGGCCGAGCTTCAATCCGCTCATCCGGCGATCACGGAGGCGGTCTATGCCGTGCTCGGGGTTCACAACTCGGTCGCCTCGCGGCAAAGCTACGGGGGGACCGCGCCGGTCAGGGTGCGGGAACAGATCGCGGCATGGAGGAAGCGGCTGGGATGATGCGCGCGGCGCTGGCCTTCGCGGTCCTGCTGGTCGCAGGCTGCTCCGACCCTTCGGTCGGCGCGGGGCTCCGGCTTTCGCCCTCGGGCCTCAGCATCGTCCCGACGCTCGGCGCGCGGATCGGCGGCCTGGGCGTGTCGGTGTCGCCATGAGGAGAAGGCCATGAAGTCCGCCCGGGTAGTCCTGAAGGCCCTGATCGCCGCCGCGCTGCTTTCGGGCTGCGGCGTCGACGGCGAACCGACACCCCCGGCCAAGGCGAAGGCCGCCGTCAGCATCTCGGGGGATGTCCGGGTGGGGGTTTCGGGAACGCTCTGAGGTCAGTCCAGCGTTTTCCGGAACCGCATCAGCGCCAGCGCCGCCAGAACGACCGTCGTCGCGGTCAGCGCCGCCAGCGGCCCCGACACCGCCGCCAGATCGCCGCCCTTCAGCATCACCGACCGGATCATCCGCAGGAAATGCGTCAGCGGGAAAATCTCGCCCAGGGTCTGCGCCCAGCCGGGCATGCCGCGATAGGGGAACATGAAGCCCGACAGAAGCAGCGACGGCAGGAAGAAAAAGAACGTCAGCTGCATCGCCTGCATCTGCGTCCGCGCGGCGGTGGAAATCAGATAGCCCAGCATCACCAGCGCCAGCACGAAGATGAACACTCCCGGCAGCAGCAGCCCCGGCGACCCCACGAAGGGCACCCCGAAAATCCCCTTCGCCGCCGTCAGCACCACCGCCACCTGCACCGCGCCGACGCCCAGATAGGGCAGCACCTTGCCCAGCATGATCTCCAGGGCCGTCACCGGCATCGACAGCAGGTTTTCCATCGTCCCCCGCTCGGTCTCGCGCGTCAGCGCCATCGAGGTCATCATCACCATCGTCATCTGCAGGATGACGCCCAGCAGGCCCGGAACGATGTTGTACTGGGTGATGCCTTCGGGGTTGTAGCGGCGGTGCACCACGACATCGAGCGCGGCACCCGCGCTTTCCGCCGCCTGCGCCTCGCGCCCCTCCTCGCGCAAAAGCGCCTGCGCCGCCACCGTGCCCAGCGTCGAAATCGCGCCCGAGGCGACGGCGGGGTCGGTCGCGTCGGCGTCGATCAGGATCTGCGGGTGATCGCCCCGCTCGACCCGGCGGCCGAAGTCGGATGGCACGGTGACGACAAAGGACACCTCCCCCCGCGCGATCATCGCCTCGGCTTCGGCTGCGGTCGTGTCGGGCGCGACGAAGCGGTAGTACCCGGTCAGTTCCAGCGCCGTCACCATCGCCCGGGTGAAGCGGTCCTGCGTCGGCGCGACCAGCGCGGCGGGCAGACCCTTGGGATCGTTGTTGATGGCGAAGCCGAACAGCACCAGCTGCATCAGCGGCACCCCGAGCATCATCGCGAAGGTCACCCGGTCGCGCCGCATCTGGATGACTTCCTTGGCCAGAAGCGCGCGCAGCCGGACAAGCGAGAAGAAGCGGTTCATCGCATGTTGTCCTCGGCCGCGCCCATCAGCTGGATGAACACGTCCTCAAGGCGCGTCCCGGCATCGGCGAGCGTCGATCCGGTCGCCGCCGCCGCCCCGGCCGCCGATGCCCTGAGCGCCACTGCGTCATGGCCCACCACATGCAGCGCATTGCCGAAGGGCGCCACCTGCTCCACCCCCGCCGCCTTGCGCAGCATCTCCGCCGCCTCGGCCACCCGCGCGCCCTCCAGCACCACCGTCGTCAGCCCTGCGCCCGCCACCACTTCGGCCACCGTGCCCTTCGCCACCAGCCGGCCATAGGCGATGTAGTTGATCCGGTGGCAGCGTTCCGCCTCGTCCATGTAGTGGGTCGATACCAGCACCGTCAGCCCGCCCGCCGCCAGCCGGTGGATTTCGTCCCAGAACTCGCGCCGCGCCTTGGGGTCCACCCCGGCGGTGGGCTCGTCCAGCATCAGAAGCCGCGGCCGGTGCATGATGCAGGCCGCCAGCGCCAGCCGCTGCTTCCAGCCGCCCGACAAGGACCCCGCAAGCTGCCCCTTGCGCGAGGTCAGGCCCATGTCGGCCAGCGTGTCCGCGACAAACCGTGCGGCGGGGCGCAGCCCGTAGAGCCCCGCCACGAAGCGCAGGTTTTCCTCGATCGTCAGGTCCTCGTACAACGAGAACTTCTGCGTCATGTACCCGGTTTCGCGCTTGGTCGCGGCCGATTGCGTCAGGATGTCGTAGCCCAGCACCCGGCCCCGCCCGGCATCCGGCGTCAGAAGCCCGCAGAGCAGCCGGATCGTCGTCGTCTTGCCCGACCCGTTGGGGCCGAGGAACCCCGCGATCTCGCCGGTCCCGACCGTCAGCGCCACGTCATCCACGACCCGGCGCCCGCCAAAGGCCTTGACCAGCCCGCTGACCTCGATCGCCGGGCCGTCGCTCATGGCCCCGCACCGGCCGACGCACCCGGCAGATAGACATCGACGATCTGCCCGGGCTTCAGCCCCTCGGGCCCGACAGGCCGCGCCTCGATCAGGTAGACCAGCTTCTGGCGGTTCTGCAGCGAATAAATCACCGGCGGCGTGAATTCCGGCGCGTTCGAAACGTAGGAGACGGCCGCGCTCAGCCCCGGCGGGCAGTTGTCGCAGCGCACGTCGAGCAGGGTCCCCGGCGCCACTCTCGCGACATCGCTTTCGGGCACGTAGAGCCGCAGCTTCACCGCGCCGTCCGGCAGGAACGACAGGACCGGCACCGAAGGCCCGGCGATTTCGCCCGGATTGCGGATCACGTCATCGACGATCCCGGCAGAGGGCGCCGTCAGCTCGCGCTGCTCCAGGGCCCAGGCCGCGCGGTTGCGCTCGGCCATCGCCCCCGCCAGCGCCGCCTCTTTCGCGGCGATAGTCCAGGGCCGTGCGGGCAGCCGCGCCACGGCCAGATTGGCCTCCATCTCGGCCACTTTGGCACGGGCGATCTCGGCGGCGGTGGCGGCATCGTCGCGCTGGGTTTCGGTGGCGCTGCCGCGTTCGGCAAGGCTGGTCATCCGTTCTGCCGTCCGCCCCGCTTCCGCTGCCTGCGCCCGTGCCGAAGCGAGGTTCGCCTCGATCACCCGGATTTCCTCGGGCCTGAGGCCCTTGCGCAGGTCCGCAAGCTCGCTTTGCGCCTGACGGTACGTCGCCGTCGCCGAAGCCAGCGCGGTTTCCGCGTCGCTCCGCTCCATCCCGGCCAGCATGGCGCCCGCCGCCACTCGGTCGCCCCGGCGCACCGAAAGGGTCTCGATCCGCGCCACCCCGACCGGGGCGATCAGCACGTAGTCGCCCTCGACATAGCCGGTGGCGAGCGGCGGTGGCGGGGCGCAGGCCGCGAAGAGACCCGCCGCAAGCGGAAGGGCGCAGAGAAACGTGCTCATTCACGGCCTCCCGCCGCCAGCAGTGCATCGAGGTTGGCCAGGATCAGCCGCGTGATCTGCGCGGCTTCCGGCGCGCCGACGCCGTCCCAGCCCATCCGGCGCAGGATCACCGGACGGCCGATGCGGAAATACACGATCTGCCCGATCAGCGCGAAAACCGCGAGGCGCACCGCCGGCGCGTCCGCCTGCTGCCCCGTCGCAGCCGCCCAGAGTGCGCAGGCCCGCCCGTGCATGGGCTCCACCAGCGCCGCATAGACGATGCCGATGCCAGGGCCCCCTTCGGTCATCTCGCGCAGAAGAAAGCCGCTGACATGGCCGGCCTCCGGGGTGGCGACCATGAAGGACACCATCGCCGCCGCCATCGCCCGCAGCAGGCGGCGCGCCGTCTCCCGGTCGGCGGGCGGGCCGACGGGCCGGTCGGCGGGCAGGGCCGGGCGGATCGCGTCGAGGATGCGCGCCGCGCAATGTTCGGCGCAGGCAGTCCGCAGGGCCTCCTTGCCGCCGAAATGATAGCCGATCGCCGCGACATTGGCCCCCGCCGCCTTGGCCAGCCGGCGCGTCGTGGTGGCGTCGAACCCGTGCTGTCCAAATAGCCGCAGGCCTGCGTCGATCAGCGCCGCCCGCGTCGCGTCGGCGCGGGCGGGGGGTGGGGGCGGGGTGGGCGACTCAGAGTTGTTCATTCGTTTGAGTAAATCATACGATTGAAACATGTTCAACCCAAGTCGCGCCGGAGAACAGCCGCGGCGCGGCAGGCGGAGGGTGGTGCGGGGGGGG